>JAJYTL010000105.1 GCA_021793055.1 Pseudomonadota bacterium | reverse complement strand
GCACATCCAGCCGTCGGGCAGGCTCTGCAGTACGAAGGGTCGCACCGCGTCCCGCACCTGGTCCTGGTTCAGGTGGTCGAGATGCTGGGTCGAGACCACGACGCTGGTGGCGCGCACCGGCTTGCCGTTCTCGTAAAGCAGCGTCACCTGGCTCTTGGCGTCGGGGCCGAAGGCCGGCGTTTTGCCGGAATGGCGCGCCTCGGCCATGTTATGCACGATCCTATGGGCGTAATGGATCGGCGCCGGCATCAGCGAGGGCGTCTCGCGCACGGCATAGCCGAACATCAGGCCCTGGTCGCCGGCGCCCTCGTCCTTGTTGCCCGCGGCGTCCACCCCTTGCGCGATGTCCGGCGACTGGCGGTGGAGATAGACCTCGACCGCCATCTTCTGCCAATGGAAGCCGTCCTGCTCGTAGCCGATGTCGCGCACGCTCTGGCGCGCCACCTCGATCAGGCGATCCTTGGTCACCGAATCCGGACCGCGAACCTCGCCCGCGAGGATCACGCGATTGGTGGTGGCCAGGGTTTCGCAAGCCACCCGCGACAGCGGATCGGCGCCGAGATAGAGATCGACCACCGCATCGGAAATGCGGTCGCAGACCTTGTCCGGATGGCCCTCGGAGACGGATTCACTGGTGAACAGGTAGCTCTTTCGCTGCATCGACTGCCTTTCTTTGCCGTGTGATCGGAGCGCGGTTGCCCCCGTGGCGCCCCAAGAAGTCGAGACTTTCGACCAGCTTGGGACCCGAGGTCAAGCCGTGGGCGAAAATTTAAGCGGATTTGCTACTCGATCTTGCCGTCGGCGGCGTTGGCGACCGCCTTGACCAGATCGAACAGGCGCTTGCGGACCGAGCGATCGGTGATGCGGTAATAGGCCCGCACCAACTCCAAGGTCTCGCGCTTCGACATCGGATCATGGCGAAAGCCCTCGCCCTCGGGCTCGGCGAAGCCCTTGACCGGTCCGCCCGCCATCTCGCCCGGCATGTCGTCGAAAAAGAAAGAGGGCGGCACCTCGAGAATGCTGCTGAACTGAAACAGCCGGCTGGCGCCGATGCGGTTCGCGCCTTTCTCGTATTTCTGAATCTGCTGGAAGGTCAGGCCGACGGCCTCGCCCAGCTTTTCCTGACTCATACCCATCAAGGTGCGGCGAAGCCGAAGCCGGCTTCCGACGTGGGCATCCACTGGGTTACGCTTCTCACTCACGGGAAACCTCGAATTTAGGGTCGTGGGACCAATAACGATTGTCGGAAAATCGGGCTTTCTTGTGTCACGGCGGCCTGCCCGGGCCGGCGTCCGGTTACGCGCTTCGACGCTACGGCTGGCGAGGCGACAACCGCGTCGGCTGGTAACGAAACAGCTGGCATTTCACAATATTCGCCAGCCTTTGCGCGCCGCGTCATGCAAACGGCCCAAGTTTCTCTTCAAGTTATATTAACACTTCAATCGCAACGATTCAACCCAAGGGCAAGATATATCACCCAACCTATAGAATGGATTGCATTCCAAAGGAAATATCTTACCGGCGCCTCGCGCGCTCCGTAAATATTATCAAGACGATAGCGAGAAATAACCAGGGCAGCAGCAAGAGGTCCCCGAAGCGGCCGTAAGGCGGGCGATGCGGCAAGGCTTGCGGCAAGCCGCTGTCGATCACTCCCGCGCGATCGAGGCCGAGGCGGTGCAGCACCCGGCCATAGGGATCGACCACCGCCGAGATGCCGGTATTGGCGGCGCGGATCAGCGGCGCGCCCTGCTCAATCGCCCGCACCCGCGCCATGGCGAAGTGCTGATGCGGCCCGAAGCTTCGCCCGAACCAGGCGTCGTTCGAGATATTGAGCAGCCACCGCGGCCGCGGTCCGCCGAGGTCGACCTGGTTCGGGAAGATCGCCTCGTAGCAGATCAGGGCGCGGACCGGCGGCAGGCCGGGCACGGTAAGGATGCCATCGCCGGTGCCGAAGGAGAAATCCATCATCGTCGCGGTGATGGCCCGCAGCCCGATCCGGGACAGCAGACCGCGGAATGGCAGGTATTCGCCGAAGGGCACGAGATGGTGCTTGTCGTAGGTCGCGATGATGCCGGCGTGATCGACGACCTCGAGGCTGTTCCAGACCCGGATCGGCCGCGCGCCGGGCGGCGTACGGCGGTCGGCGCCGGTAAAGAGCACGCCCTTGGCGCCGACCAGGCGCTTGAGCACGGGCAGCACCCCGGCGTCGTAGGGTATGAAATAGGGCAGCGCGCTCTCGGGCCACACCCAGGCGGTGATACGCTTGGCGCCCGGCGCGTCGGACAATTGCAGATAGCGCTCGAAGATCGGCAGGCGGTCGGCGGCGGAAAGCTCGGCCTGGACCGGGATATCGGCCTGCACCAAACGGAAGCGCACCCCCGGCACGTCGGCCACCGTGACACCGGCAAGCCGGATCGCGCCGCCGATCCAGATCAGCACCAACAGCCCGTAAGCGCCGCCGACCCAGAGTTGCGCCGTGCGGTCGCGCCAGCCGTGCTGGCCGAAGAGCGCCGGCGCGGCGGCGGCCGCGACGGTGATCAGGCTCAAGGCATAGACGCCGGAGAGCGCGGCGAACTGCATCATGCGATCGGAGACCACCCAGACGTAACCGACCAGATCCCAGGGGAAGCCGGTAAAGAGATGGCCGCGGAGCCATTCCGAGGCGGTCCAGGCCAGCGCCAGGCCGAGAACCCGCGTCGGGCCTTCGAGCGGAAACTGCCAAGCGAGCCAGATCAGCGCCGCGGGAAACAGCGCCACCACTGCGGGAAGGCCGAGAACCGGCGCCGGCAACAGCCAGCCGAAGCGCCCGGGATCGATCATGAAGGATTCGCCGATCCAGGACAGCGCGACGATGAAGTGGCCCCAGGCGAAGGTCCACGGCACGAAAAAACGGGCAAACCGGCTCTCGGCGCCCTCAAGAAGCCAGAACAGGCCGGTCAGGCCGACGACCAGAAGCGGCAGCAAATAGAGCGGCGCGAAAGCAAGCGCCGCCAGGGCGCCGAGCAGCAGGGCGACGAGAAAGCGCCGCCAGCCGCGCAGACCGGCGACGGTCCGGGCCAGCGCCGTCATCGCCGCTCGCGCCCCGCACGCGCGCTCTGGGGCCTGCCGGCGCTCATGCCTCGCCGCCATCCGGCCGCGGCGGAACGCGGACCTTGAGACGGCGCAGGCGGCGCGGGTCGGCGTCCAGCACCTCGAACTCGACACCGCTCGGATGCAGGATGCGCTCGCCGCGCTGGGGCACGCGGCCGACCAGGGCGAAGACGAGGCCGGCCAAGGTATCGATATCCTCCTCCTCGATCTCGGTGCGAAGCTCGCGGCCGAGCCGCTCCTCGAGCTCCTCGATCGGCATGCGGGCATTAGCCTCGAGGGTGCCGTCGGGACGCTCGATCAGATTCGGCCCCTCCTCGACGTCATGCTCGTCCTCGATCTCGCCGACGATCTCCTCGACCAGATCTTCGATCGTCGCGAGCCCGTCGATGCCGCCATATTCGTCGACCACCAGCGCCATGTGGTGACGGGTGGTGCGCATCTGCATGAGAAGGTCGAGGATCGGCATCGAGGGCGGCACGAACAGCGCCTTGCGCATCACCGAGGCGAGCGTGAAGCGCTCGGTCGTGCCCCAGAACCGCAGCAGGTCCTTGATATGCACCATGCCGAGAACGTCGTCGAGGCTCTCGCGATAGACCGGATAACGGGAGTGGCCGGCCTCGCGGCAGATCGCCAGCACGTCTTCGAGACCGGTCGAAATCTCGATCGCGATGATGTCGACGCGCGGCACCATCACGTCCTCGACCCGCGCATCCTCGAGATGCAGGATATTGGCGAGCATCAGCCGCTCTTGCGGGTTGCTCGGCGGACCGGCGTCGAGCCGCTCCTCAATCAGTTCCTCGAGCAGCGCGTCGTTTTCAAGATCGCCGCCGCCGCGCCGGCGGGCGCGGGCCAAAAGGCTTTTAAGCCGTGCGCGAAACGGAGCGGACCTGGCGCCCGAACGGGCGAATGACGACGAAGATGGAGACGGGGGGCGGTCACTCACTTTGGCATCATCGGCCGGTCTCGGCAGCCTCCTGTTCACGATAGGGATCGGCGATCCCGAGCCGGGCCAGCACGTCGCGCTCCAGCGCCTCCATCGCCTCGGCCTCGGCCGTCACCTCATGATCGTAACCGAGAAGATGCAGCACGCCATGGACAATTAGATGGCTGAGATGGGCGGGCGGCGTCTTCGCTTCCGCCGCGGCCTCGGCCAGCAGGGTCTCGAGCGCCACCACCACGTCGCCGAGCAACCGCGGCGCCGGCCCGCCGGCCTCGCACGCCTCGCCGATCGGGAAGGACAACACATTGGTCGGCCGGTCCTGGCCCCGCCAGTCGCGATTGAGGGCGGCGATATGCCGGTCGTCGGTCAGCGTGATGCCAAGCTCGCAGGCGCCGGCCTCGCCGAGCGCCGCCGGCGCCCGGGTCCGCACCTCGGCCAACGCCGCTCGGGCGGCGCGCTCGGCGATCGCCGCGGCGTCAGGAACCGCGCTCGCCCAGGCTGGATTGTCGGCCGTAATCTCGATCTGGAGGTCCACTATCTTCCTTTGTCGCCGCCGGCACCACGCGCGGGAGCGGCGGATATTCGATACGCGAATGGTAGACGCCAAGCGTCAACGTCCGCACGAACGCTGCTTCGATGCGGTTGAGATCCTTCAAGGTCAGGCCGCACTCGTCAAGCTGGCGATCGGCCATCTTCTCCTGCACCACCTTATGCACGCGCTCGCGGAGATCGGCCGGCGAGGGCTCCTTCAAGGCGCGCGTCGCCGCTTCGGCGGCGTCGGCCAGCAGCAGGATCGCCGCTTCGCGGGTGCGCGGCCGCGGCCCGGGATAGCGGAACTCGCTTTCGTCGACGCTCTCGCCGGTGGTCTTCGCCCGCTCCAGCGCCTTCAAATAGAAGACCCGCAGCAACGTCGTGCCCTGATGCTGGGTGACGGCATCAAGCACTGGCCGGCCGAGGCGGTTCTTCCGCGCCAGATCGATGCCGTCCTTGATATGGGCGAAGATGATGCGGGCCGATAGCTCGGGCGGCAAGCGGTCGTGAATATTGGCGCCGCGCTGGTTTTCCGCGAAATAGCTCGGCCGCACCATTTTGCCGATGTCGTGATAGAGCGCCATGACGCGGCACTGAAGGCCGTTGGCGCCGATGGTATCACCCGCCGCCTCCGCCAGATTGCTCATAATCATCGAATGGTAGAAGGTGCCGGGAGATTGCAGTGCGAGCTGCTTCAAAAGCGGGCTGTCGGCCGAGGCGAGCTCGACCAGGCGCATATTGGTGGTCTCCTCGAAGACCTGCTCGAAGAGCGGCAACAGGCCAGCCGAGGCGAAGGCGGTGAGCAGGCCGGAGAAGAGCGCCGCTGCCATGGCCGGCAGCAGGCTGGCGTCGAGCCCCTTGCTCGAGAGCACGAAGATCACCGGCACCGCCGCCGCCTGGGCGACGCCGACAGCAAGACCGAGGCGCATCAAATCGGCACGGCGCCGGCTGCCGCGGGCGATCAGCCCGCCGGTCAGAATACCGACCAGATAATAGCTCACCATCAGCGCGTTGCCGTCGACGCGAAAGGCGAGGAAGATCGACAGCACGGTGCCGGCGAGCAGGCTGCCGCGGGCGCCGGCAAGAAGCGCCAGCAGCACCGAAACCAGCGCGACCGGTGGCAGGAAATCGGCCGCGAAACGATCAAGGCCGAGCCCGGCCGCGAAGCTGCGGCCCGCGAGATAGGTGGCGATCGCGACCAGCGCCGACACCAGGGTGACGGAGAGCGTGAGATAGGCCTGCTTGCGCGAGGGCCAGTTCGGCGCGCCGCTGCGACGGAAGTACCAGCCGCCAAGCAGCAACAGGCCGCTCGCCAGAATGGCGAAGGCCGCCATGCCGCCCCAGGGGTGACGGCTGGCGACGATCGCGTTCAGACGCACTAGGCGCTGGCGCATCGCCGCGGTCACCCGTTGGCCGGCGGCAACCATGATTTGCCCGTCCTTGATCCGCACATAGACCGGCGCGATCTGGCTCTTGGCCGCGCGTCGCGCGGCCTGGGTCGCCGCGACGTCGGGGGTAAGGGTGGGCTGCAGCAGATCGCTCGCGGCGTCAAGAATGAAGCTGCGCACGACCCGGGCGGAGCCGTAAGGCGCATCGGCGGCATGCATCGCCATGAGATGGCGGACATCGGCGAGATCGACGATGCGGTTGAGCGAGGAAACCGCTTGCTGGCTGCGGTCGCTCAAATTGACCAGGGTGATCGGCCCCTTGGCCGGCAGTTCCGAATGCTGCCCGACGATCAGCTCGCCATTCGCGAAGTCGAGAAAATAAGTGATCGCGTCCACGAGATCGGATGGCCTCGGCAGACCATCGATCAATGCGAACACTGGGCGGTGGACCGGCATGCCGAGCGCTTTCGAGAAGGCCGCCTCGCGGCCCGCGACATCGCCGGGATTGCGTTTCTTGCCCGCCTCGAGCGCGGCCACCGCGTTCCGGACCTTGTCCTTTAGCGCCTGGATGGCATGCGGATTGTAATCGAAAATGGGCGCAATGTCGGCCGCGGCGCGGGCTTCGCGCTCGGCCGTCACGTTGTGGTCGAGAATGAGGAAGTCGCGCTCGGCGCGGATCGTCGCCGGCGCGATACTGCCGACGGGCGGCACCGGGTAAGGGGTCAGGGTCGCCGGTGAGAACAGGACCGCGAAAGCGAGCACGCAGAGAACCACCAGCGGCCAATCGAGCCAAGGTCGGTACTTCTGCCAGCGATCCTCGGCCAGCGCACGGATGGCGGTCGCCGATAGAAGACGCCGGGCGGCAGCCAACTCGCTTTCCGAGACCGTGCCGGCGGACGCGTCGGCGCCGTCGTTGCCCTTGCCGTCGCTACCCTTGCCGTCGCTACCCTTGGTTTCGTCGGTCATGGCTTGCCTCGTTCCTTGGGCGTCGCGGCGCCGAGCGCGAGCCCAGCGTCGCGTTGCGCATAGGCGCGGACGACCCGCGTCACCAGCGGGTGGCGTACGACGTCGTCCTCGGAGAAGGACACCACCGCGATGCCCTCGACCCCCTCCAGCAGAGTCACGGCGTCGCGCAGGCCGGACGGCATGCCGAGCGGCAGGTCGACTTGGCTCAAATCGCCGGTCACCACCATGCGCGAGTTCTCGCCGAGCCGGGTCAGCAGCATCTTCATTTGCACCGGAGTGGTGTTCTGCGCCTCGTCCAGAATGACGAAGGCATTGGCCAAGGTACGGCCGCGCATGAAGGCGAGCGGCGCCACCTCGATGTCGCCGCTCTCGAGGTACTTCATTACCTGATCGCCGGGCAGCATATCATAGAGCGCGTCGTACAGCGGCCGGAGATAGGGGTCGACTTTCTCGCGCATGTCGCCGGGCAGAAAGCCCAGCCGCTCGCCGGCCTCGACCGCCGGCCGCGACAGGATAATGCGGTCCGCCCGGCCGGACAGCAGCATGGTCACCGCCATGGCCACCGCGAGATAGGTCTTGCCGGTACCGGCGGGGCCAAGGCCGAAGACGAGTTCGTGCGTTTCCAATGCCTTGAGATAGGCGCCCTGATTGGCGGAGCGCGGCGTCACCGGCCGCTTGCGCGTGATCAGCGCCGGGAAGTCGCCGGCCATGACGATTTTCCTCCCGCCCTTACCGGCGGCACCCTGCACGCCGCTCAGGGCCATGCGGATAACGCCGTCGATATCGCCGTTCTCGAGATCTTGCCCCCGCTTCAAGCGCGCGTAGAGCTCGTGCAGCACGGCCGCGGCAGCCTCTCGAGCGGCCGGCGAGCCGGCAATGGCGAGCCGGTTGCCGCGCGGCGCGACAGTCACCGAAAGTTGCTGCTCGATGCGGGCGAGATGGCGGTCGTACTCGCCGCAAAGGGCAGCCAACAGCCGGTTGTCATCGAAGTCGATGACGAGTGGCGCGGCGGACACCGAGGGACCCGAACGCGACCGCACCGGAGAGGATTCAGGCGGCATTTTCCATATCCCGGCCGAGCCGGCCCTCGAGCGAGACGGCATGCGCCCGCGCGATCTCGACCTTGGCGACGCCACCCATCAACGCCTCCGGCGCGGTCACGTGTACCGCCTGCATGTAGGGACTGCGGCCCCAGAGCTGGCCTGCCCGCCGCCCCGGACGATCGAAGAGAACCGCCAGTTCGCGGCCCTCCTGGGCGCGGTTGAAGGCGAATTGCTGATCGCCGATAAGCGCCTGCAATTCAGCGAGGCGCGCGGCCTTGACCGCTTCCGGAACCTGGTCCTCGACCAACGCGGCGGCGGGTGTGCCCGGCCGCGGGCTGTACATGAAGGAATAGGCCTGGGCGAAGCCGATATCGCGGACGAGAGCCAGGGTCGCCTGAAAGTCCGCGTCGCTCTCGCCGGGAAAGCCGACGATGAAGTCGGAAGCCATGGCGAGATCGGGCCGCGCTTGGCGCAGCTTGTCGACCAGGCGGCGATAATGGTCGGCGCTGTGGCGACGCTGCATGAGGCCGAGGATTCGGTCCGATCCCGACTGCACGGGGAGATGCAGGAAGGGCATCAGGATCGCGACCTCGCGGTGCGCGGCGATCAGATCGTCGCCGAGCTCAAGCGGATGCGAGGTGGTATAGCGCAGCCGCATCAGCCCCGGCACCTCGGCCAGCGCGTAGATCAGGCGGCTCAACGAGCTCGGCCGCCCGGTTGCGTCGGGCCCGTGATAGGCGTTGACGTTCTGCCCGACGAGCACGATCTCGCGGGCACCGGCCGTCACCAGGCGTGCCGCCTCGCGCAGCACGTCATCCTGCGGCCGCGAATATTCCGCGCCCCGGGTATAGGGAACGACGCAGAAGCTGCAGAACTTGTCGCAGCCCTCCTGCACCGCGAGAAACGCGCTGGCGCCCGGCGGGCTCAGCTCCTCGGGCAGGAAGTCGAATTTGCTTTCGACCGGAAATTCGGTATCGATTACGGCCTCATCGCGTCCGGACTCGATCCGCGCCACCATCTCCGGCAGCCGGTGATAGGTTTGCGGACCGAAGACGATATCGACATAAGGCGCGCGACGTAGGATTTCGGCCCCTTCGGCCTGGGCGACGCAACCGGCGACGGCGAGCAGCATGCGCGCGCCGGCGGCGCGGCGCGCGTCTTTCAGGCGGCGCAGCCGGCCTAGCTCGGAAAACAGCTTTTCGGTCGCGTGCTCGCGGATATGGCAGGTGTTGAGGATCACCATGTCGGCGTCCTCAAGGGATGCCGCCGGGCCATAGCCGAGGGGCGCCAGGACATCGCCCATCCGGGTGCTGTCATAGACATTCATCTGACAGCCCCAGGTGATGACATGGAGACGCCGGCGTGGCGCAGCGGGCGCGGTTTGGGCGGGCGCGGTTTGG
>JAJYTL010000104.1 GCA_021793055.1 Pseudomonadota bacterium | reverse complement strand
AGCGGCCGTCGGTATAGAGCCGGGCGACCTCGTACTCGTCCTTGTAGGCCATCAGCTTGTAGGCGTTCCTGGCGACCGCGAGGGCGAGACCCGTCATGCCCTTGCCGCGCTCGCGCTCGGCCGCCGCGACCCGCGCCACGAGATCGCGGTAGCGCTTGGCATAGGCCGCGTCCTGATAGGCGGTGAGCTCCTGCGCACGGTGATCGACGATCTCCTCCAGGGTCTTCGCGCGTGCTGCCATCGGCAGCGGCGTCGCCGGCCGGATCACCTCCTCCACCGCCTTCGGGTCGTGGGCATAGAGCCGGCCCCAGGCGAAGGTGCGCCGGTTGCTCTCGACCGAGACCTGGTTCAATTCGATCGCCTTGTCGATCGCCGCGAAGCTGATCGGAATGAGGCCGCGCTGAAAGGCATAGCCGAGCAGGAAGAGGTTGGTGGCGATGGAATCGCCCATCAGCGCCGTCGCGATTTGCGTCGCCTCGACGAACTCGGTGACGTTGTCGCCGGCCGCGCGGTGGATCACCTCCCGGATCGCGCCCTGGTCGAAGGGCGTGTCGGGATTGAGGGTGAAGTCCGCGGTCGGCGCGAAGTGGCTGTTGGCGATGACGCGGGTGCCGCCCCTGGTGACGGCATGCAGCGCCTTGGTGCTCGCCGTCACCACCAGATCGCAGCCGATCAGGGCGTCGGCGCCGCCGGCGCCGATGCGAACGGCATTGAGGTCGTCGGGCTGCGGCGCGAGCCGGATATGGCTGAACACGGCGCCGCCCTTTTGCGCCAGGCCGGTCATGTCGAGCGTGCTGACGCCGCGGCCCTCGATATGCGCCGCCATGCCGAGCAGCGCGCCGATGGTGATGACGCCGGTGCCGCCGACGCCGGCGACCAGGATGTTGTAGGGCCGATCCAGGGCTGGCACCGCCGGCATCGGCAGATCGGCGAAATAATCGCCCTGCACCGGCGAGCGGCCGGCGCTCGCCTTGCGCGGCGCACCGCCCTCGACGGTGACGAAGCTCGGGCAGAAGCCCTTGAGGCAGGAGAAGTCCTTGTTGCAGGCGGACTGGTTGATGCGCCGCTTGCGGCCGAGCTCGGTCTCGGCCGGCTCGACCGAAAGGCAGTTCGAGGTTGCCGAGCAATCACCGCAGCCCTCGCACACCGCCTCGTTGATGAAGACACGCCGCGCCGGATCGGGGAAGGTGCCGCGCTTGCGCCGGCGCCGCTTCTCCGCGGCGCAGGTCTGGTCGTAGACCAGCACGGTGACGCCGGCGATGTCGCGAAGCTCCTTCTGCACCGCGTCCAACTCTTCGCGCGGGCGGACGCGGACGCCGGTGGCGAATTCGGCGTTGGCGGGATATTTATCTGGCTCGTCGGTGACGACGACGACGCGCTTTGCGCCCTCGGCCGCGACCTGACGGGTGATTTCCGGCACGTTGAGATGGCCTTCGACCGGCTGGCCGCCGGTCATCGCCACGGCGTCGTTGAACAGGATCTTGTAGGTGATGTTGACGTTGGCGGCGACCGCGGCGCGGATCGCGAGCAGCCCCGAATGGTAGTAGGTGCCGTCGCCGATATTGGCGAAGACGTGCTTTTCGTCGGTGAACGGCGCCTGGCCGATCCAGGGCGTGCCTTCGCCGCCCATCTGGGTGAAGGTCGCGGTGCGGCGGTTCATCCACTGCGACATGAAATGGCAGCCGATGCCGGCCAGCGCCCGGCTGCCTTCCGGCACCCGGGTCGAGGTGTTGTGCGGGCAGCCCGAGCAGAAATAGGGCGTGCGGATGATCTTCGCCTTCTCGGCGGCGACGGCGCGCTCGCGCGCCTCGATATGGGCGATCCGCTCGGGCAGTGCCTCGAAGCCGGGCAGGCCCTTCAGGCGGGCGACCAGGGCCTCGGCGACGACGGTCGGCGACAGTTCGCCCTCCGAGGGCAGCAGCGGCGCGCCGCGCTCGTCGCTCTTGCCGAGGATGCGCGGGCGCCGGTCGGCCGGCCAGTTGTAGAGCTGATCCTTGATCTGGGTCTCGATCAGGGCGCGCTTCTCCTCGACGACGAGGATTTCGTCGAGGCCCTCGGCGAATTTGCGGATGCCGGTGGGCTCGAGCGGCCAGCTCATGCCGACCTTGTAGAGCCGGATGCCGCGCCGCGCCGCCGTCGCCTCGTCGATGCCGAGGTCTTCCAGCGCCTGGCGGAGGTCGAGATAGGCCTTGCCGGCCGCGACCAGGCCGATGCGGGGCGCGGGGCTGTCGACGATCAGGCGGTCGCACGGATTGGCGCGGGCGAAGGCCAGGGCGGCCGGAATCTTCTCCTGGTACAGGCGCCGTTCCTGCTCCATCACGTCGTCCGGCCAGCGCAGGTTGAGGCCGCCGGCCGGCAGGGTGAAGTCGCTCGGCGTCACGAAACGCAGGCGATCGGGATGAATCTCGACCGAGGCGGCGCTTTCCACCGTCTCGGTCACCGCCTTGAAGGCGATCCACAGCCCGGCATAGCGCGACAGGGCGAAGCCGAACAGGCCGAAGTCGAGATATTCCTGGACATTGGCCGGCACCAGGACGGGGATGCCGGCGGCGACGAAATTGAATTCCGACTGATGCGCGAGCGTCGAGGATTGGGCCCCGTGATCGTCGCCGGCGAGCACCAGGACGCCGCCGTTCTTCGACGGACCGGCGGCATTGCCGTGCTTGAAGACGTCGCCCGAGCGGTCGACCCCCGGCCCCTTGCCGTACCAGATGGCGAAAACGCCGTCGTATTTTGCGCCCTGGAACAGGTTGAGCTGCTGGCTGCCCCAGATCGCGGTCGCGGCCAGGTCTTCGTTCACGCCGGGCTGGAAATGGACGTGCTGGCGCTTGAGGAAGGGCTTTGCCCGCCACAGCGCCTGATCGTAGCCGCCAAGCGGCGAGCCGCGGTAACCCGAAATAAAACCGGCGGTGTTGAGCCCGGCGGCAAGGTCTCTTTCGCGCTGCAACATGGGCAGGCGCACCAAGGCCTGCGTGCCGGTGAGAAAAACCCGTCCGGTTTCAAGCGTATATTTGTCGTCGAGGGTTATCGCCGCCAACGTCATCGTTTCCTACCCTTCGCCTTACAACAGGCATAAGAAAAAGCCTAATGCCTTCCGCGCGAAATGCCAAACCCGGAATGGCCGGCCGGAGCCGCACTGTTGATCTATGCAAGATCGCGTCGCGGTAAAGCCGGGCAACGCACGATCGCTATAAAATCGCGCCGCCGGCGATGCGATTGTTGCCGGCCCGGCCGGCCTTTCGCGGCGGATCGCCGGTTTCGCGATCTCCGCCGTTGTCGGCCCTAAGGCGCCGGCGTAGCATCGGCGTCGAAGGATGGTGATGAGATGAATTTCGCGCCCGCGCCCCGCCGCAACCGTGTCGCGCGTTCGGTCTGCCCGCACGATTGCCCGTCGACCTGCGGTCTCGAGGTCGAGCTGAAGGACGGCTCGACCATCGGCCGTATCCACGGCTCGGCGCTGAACACCTATACCGCCGGCGTGATCTGCGCCAAGGTCGCCCGCTATGCCGAGCGGGTGCATCACCCAAACCGGCTGGCCCGGCCGCTGCAGCGGGTCGGGGCCAAGGGCGCTGGCGAGTTCCGCACGATCTCCTGGGACGATGCCCTCGACCTTACCGCCGCGGCATTCCGGGCTGCGGCCGCCCGCGACGGCACCGAAGCGGTCTGGCCCTACTACTACGCCGGCACCATGGGGCTGGTGCAGCGCGATGGCATCAACCGGTTACGTTACGTCATGCGCTATTCCGGCGAGCAAACGACGATCTGCAGCACACTGGCGCGCGGCGGCTGGCGCGCCGGGGCAGGCGAGGATCGCGGCGTCGATCCGCGCGAGATGGCCGACAGCGACTTGATCGTCATCTGGGGCACCAACGCGGTGCATACACAAGTCAACGTGATGACCCACGCCGCCCGCGCGCGCAAGGGCAACGGCGCCAAGATCGTGGTCGTCGATCCCTATCGCAACGCCACGGCCGAGGCGGCGGACATCCATCTCGCGTTGCGTCCCGGCAGCGACGGCGCGCTCGCCTGTGCGGTCATGCACGTGCTGTTTCGCGACGGCTACGCCGACTGGGACTATCTACGCCGCTATACCGACGTGCCGGACGAGCTCGCCCGCCACGTCGCCGAACGGCCACCGGCCTGGGCGGCGGCGATCACCGGCCTCGACGTCGCCGAGATCGAGGCCTTCGCCAAGCTCTACGGCACCACCAAGCGGAGTTTCCTTCGCCTCGGCTACGGCTTCTCGCGCTCGCGGAACGGCGCCGCCAACATGCACGCGGCGTCCTGCCTTCCGGCCGTCACCGGCGCCTGGAAACACAAGGGCGGCGGCGCGTTTTTCGTCAACAGCGCGATCTATCATTGGGACAGCACCTTCGTGCAGGGCTACGACCGGCGCGATCCGAGCATCCGCAGCCTCGACATGTCGCGCATCGGCCCGGTGCTGACCGGCGACAAGGGAGATCTCGGGCGGGGACCGCCAGTCACCGCGATGCTGGTGCAGAACACCAATCCCGCCGTGGTGGCACCGGAATCGCATCTCGTTCAGCAGGGTCTCGGGCGCGAGGATCTGTTTCTCTGCGTGCACGAGCAGTTCATGACCGAGACGGCGAAATTCGCCGATATCGTCTTGCCGGCGACGACCTTTCTTGAGCACGACGACGTCTATCTCGGCGGCGGCCACCAATACATCCAGATCGGCCCCAAGGTGATCGAGCCCTTTGCCGAGGCGCGCTCGAACCACGAAGTCCATTGCGCGCTGGCGAAGCGTCTCGGCGCCGAGCATCCGGCTTTCGGGATGTCGGCGATGGAATTGATCGACTACTCGCTCAAGGCCTCGGGCTGGCCCGACGCGGCGACGGTGCTCGACGCCGGCGGCCACGATTGCCAGCCGGATTTCGCGACCGCGCATTTCCTGAACGGCTTTCCGAACCCGGACGGCAAGTTCCACTTCGCGCCCGATTGGTCGCGGATCGGGCCGGATCACGCGGTGATGCCGCGGCTTCCCGATCACTTGGCGGTGATCGAGGCGCCAAGCGCTGAGCATCCCTTCCGTCTCGTCACCGCGCCGGCGCGGAGCTTCCTCAACACCACCTTCAACGAAACCCCGAGCGGGATCGCGCGCGAGGGCCGGCCGCAAGCGAAAATCCATCCCGACGATCTTGCGGCCCTCGGGCTTAAGGCCGGAGACGCGGTCCGCCTCGGCAACCGACGCGGCAACGTCGTAGTTCACGCCGAGCCGTTCGGCGGCTTGCAGCGCGGCGTCGTGGTGTTTGAGGGGCTGTGGCCGAACGCCGCCTTCGTCGAGGGCATCGGCATCAACTGCCTGGTCGGCGCCGATGCGGCGCCGCCCGCCGGCGGCGCCGCCTTTCACGACACGGCGATCTGGATTCGCCCGGCCTGAGGCGGTTATCGCGCGGCTTTAAGCTGGCACCGACTCAGGCGGCCCGCAGCATGTCGAGAATCTTGCCATGCAACCGCGGGCCGGACGCCACCACCGACGGGTGGCGCGGCGTGGCGCCGTTGAAGCGGAAGCCGCCGCCGTCCTCGGTGGTGCACAAGCCGCCCGCCTCGCGCACGATGAGATCGGCGGCGGCGATATCCCAATCGTTCTTGGCCGCGAGCGAGATCGCGGCATCGGCCATGCCGGCGGCGACTCGCGCCAGGCGATAGGCGATGGAAAAAACCTCGGCGAACTCGGCACCGGGCGCCATCTCGCGCCAGCCGTAGCGGGTGATGGTGCGCGGGCTGGCGAGAAAGCGCCCGCCGGCGAAACTCTTGCGCTCGCTGGCGAAGATTGCGGCGCCGTTCAGGGCCGCGCCCCGGCCGGCCACGGCATCGAAGAATTCCTCGGTTGCCGGGTTGTAGACCGCGCCGAGCAGCGGCGCGCCGGCCTCGACAAGCGCCACCGAAACCGCGAATTCCGGCTTCGCCTGCAGGAAGGCGCGGGTGCCGTCGATCGGATCGACGATCCAGACGCGCCGCGTCTTCAGCCGCGTGCCGTCGTCCTCGTTTTCCTCGGACAGCCAGCCGTAGTCCGGCCGGGCAGCGAGAAGACGGGCCTTCAGGCTATCGTTGACCGCGAGATCGGCCTCGCTCACCGGATCGTTCGGATGCTTGTCCCAGGCCTTTGGCCGGTTGCCGAAGTAGCGCATGGCGATGGCGCCGGCCTCGCGCACCGCTTCGGCCAGGAGCGCGCGGTCGGCGTCCGCGTCGGCGATCGTCATGTCGCTGACGGTCCCTTCGGTCATTGTCCCGCCACCGTCATGCCCTCGATCCGGATCGTCGGCGCGTCGGTGCCGTACTTGAAGGCCAGGTCGTTCGCGGCCGAGAGATTCTGGAACATGGCGATCAGGTTGCCGGCGATGGTGATCTCGGAGACCGGATAGGCGATCTCGCCGTTCTCGATCCAGAAACCGCTCGCGCCACGGCTGTAATCTCCGGTCACCGGATTGATGCCGAAGCCGATCAGCTCGGTGACATAGATGCCGCTGGTAATATCCGACATCAGCTCGGCCGGGGTCACCGGGCCCGGTTCGAGATAGAAGTTGCTCGGTCCGGGCGCGGGCGGTGAGGCGGTGCCACGGCTCGCGTGGCCGGTGGAGCGGAGCCCGAGCTGGCGCGCCGAGGCGCTGTCGAGCAACCAGGTGGTGAGCCGCCCGTCCTCGATCACCACGTGGCGCGCGGTGCGGACGCCTTCGCCGTCGAAGGGCTTGGAGCGCAAGCCGCGGCGGCGGCGCGGATCGTCGACGACGCGGATGCCCGGCGCGAAAACGGCTTCGCCGAGCTTGTCCTTGAGGAAGCTCGTGCCGCGAGCGACATTGGGGCCCGCGATGGCCGAGGCGAGATGGCCGAGCAGGCTGTGCGCGACTCGCGGAGCGAAGACGATCGGCACGCGCGCGCTCTTGACCTTGCGCGGCTTGAGCCGGCGCACCGCCAACTCGCCGGCGCGGTGCCCGATGGCCGCCGCGTCCTCGAGATCGCCGAGAAAGCGCGCCGACATGAAATCGTAATCGCGCTCCATGCCGGTATCGGTGCCGGCGATGACGCTGACCGCAGTGCTGTGCTGGGTGCCGACATAGGCGGCCGCGAAACCGGCGCTGGTCGCCAGCGCGACGAAGCCGCGCCCGGAATCGGCGCTCGCCCCTTCCGAATTGGTGACCCCTGGCACGGCGAGCGCCGCCGCCTCGGCGGCGCGGGCGCGCTCGATCAATTGCTCGGGCGTCGGCTCCGCCGCATCGGCGAGCTCCAAATCGTCGAGCGCGGTGGCGAGAAGATCATTGTCGGCGAGGCCGCAATAGGGGTCTTCGGGCGCGGCGCGCGCCATGGCGAGCGCGCGCTCGACCGTGGCCTGGAGCGCCTTTTCGCTCACCTCGGAGGTGGAGACGAAGGCTTGGCGCCGGCCGATGAGGACGCGCAGGCCGAGATCGCGGCCCTCGGAGCGCTCGATCTCCTCGGCCTTGCCGAGGCGCCACGAGACGCTCTCCGATATTGCGGCGATCGAGATCGCGTCCGCCGTCTCGGCACCCGCCGCCATGGCCAGCGCGACCAAGCGCTGGGCGCGATCGAGCTCTTCCCGTACCTTGGGTTCCTGGGTCTTATCGGCAAGAATCATGTTTATCTTCGACAACAACGGGTTGGACACAACTTCGGGGCTTTGGCCCGGCCGGCTCCGGGCTGCCGGATGTCATCCCTTATATGGGGATCGGCCGGACGGCTTGAAAGGCGGCGAGGATAGCCGAGGATGGTTAGGCAAACCAGGGCGGAATCCGCGGCCCGTCCGCCGGGCCGCGCGAACGCGGCCGGTCAGCCGCGGCCGAGCTTGCCCTCCGCCAACAGCCAGTCGTAGCAATCCTTGACCATGGTCTCGAGCGGCACGGTGCGAAAGCCGAGTTCGCGTTGCGCCTTGGTCGAGGGCACGTTGAGGCGCCGGGTGGTCGAGGCCGCCATTTCCGGCGTCAGCGTCGGTGGCTTGCCTTTCAGCGCGGCGAGGGCGGTGTCGATGCGGGCATAGAGCCGCAGGAAGGTGGCCAGCAGGACGCGCTTCGGGATCGGCTTGCCCATGACCCGGCCGATGGCGGTGAAAAGATCGAGATAGCTCGCGTCGGTGCCGGCGAGAAGATAGTTCTCGCCGACGCGGCCGTGTTCCACGGCGGTGATATGGGCCTTCACCACCTCGCGCACATGGGCAAACGAGGTGACCCCGGGCGGGATGCCCGGCAGGCCGCCCTTGTCGATCAGGACGAAGAGCCGGGCCCAGGTATGGAGATCGTAGGGGCCGAGGATGCCGCCCGGATTCATGATCACCGCCGGCAGGCCCTGCGCGATGCCGGCCCGCACCTTTTCCTCGCCGAGCCATTTGGTGCGCTGGTAGTTGATCCAGGAACGCGCGGCGCGCGAGGGCGTGCTCTCCTCGAGCCGGCCGCCGATGTCGCCGTAGGCTGAGATCGACGAGGTATGGATGAGCCGCTTGGCGCCGGCCTGCAGCGCCGCGCGGACGACGTTTTCGGTGCCGTCGACGTTGTCCCGCGTCTGCGCGTCGTTTTGCCGCGACCATTGGTTGGTGTTGCCGGCGACATGAAAAACCACGTCGACCCCCGGCGGCACCGCGGCGGCGAGCGCGGCCGGATCGGTGATGCTGCCGACGGCGCGCCGGACCGGAAAGCGGGCGAGATAGGTCAGATCCGAGGTCGGGCGATGCAGTGCGGTCACCGTCCAGCCCCGCGCGGTGAGCTCCGCGATCAGGTTCAGGCCGACGAATCCGGTGCCGCCGGTGACGAAGGCGCTGGGCATGGCGTGAAGCTCCGCGATGGGTTGATCTTCTTGGCCAAGCTTAGCGCAAAGCCGGGTGACGCCGTGAGTCTGCCATCGTCTGCCGGCCAAGGCCGCGGTTGCCCGGAGGGGTGGCCTGTGTCAGTCTGGCCGGCGATGAACGAGCTTGGAACGCCAATCCTGTCTTCGCCAGTCACCTTCAGCGCCAATCCGCTCGATCGCGCCGTCAACCGCCGCCACGACAAGGCCTGGCTGGCGGCGGCGCTGCGCGATGGGACGAGCCGGTTCCTGCCGCTGCGCGAGCTCAAGGCCCCGATCCGCTTCGAATCCCAGGCGCGGCTCGATTGGCGTCCGGCGGCCGAGGTCGCCGATCTGATCGCCGCCGGTGCGAGCGTGGTGCTACTCGGGCTCGACGACGGCATCGCGCATTTCGCCATCGACGCGGCGTGGGCGGCGCCCGACAAGCTCGCCGCCTGGGGCAAGTTCATCGACGCCCGCTCGATCGCGCCGAATCTCGCCGCCGGCGAGATCGCGATCTTCGCCCAGGCGCGCTCCTTCACCGATTGGCACGCGCGGCACGGCTTCTGCGCCGTTTGCGGCAGCCCGTCGCTTTCGGTCGGCGCCGGCTCCAGCCGGCGCTGCACCAACGAGGCCTGCAAGGCCGAGC
>JAJYTL010000103.1 GCA_021793055.1 Pseudomonadota bacterium | reverse complement strand
TGGTCAGTAGCAGTCATGACTACCTTCCTCGGCGTCTTAATTTTTCTGCTCTCTGTACTTCTCGCGACGGTGCGTTGGCTGACCCGGAGAGGCGCTACGCGGGTAAAGGTTTCACGTGACTAGGCGCGTACGCAGCGCGTTCAGCCGATTTCTGGATTTGCCGGACTTTAGCGCCCAGCCAAATCATGGTTCTGCAGAAAAGCCGCGCTTCGACTTTCGTTTTGTTCGGTCAACTGCGAGCGGCGAGCCCGACGACTCTGACCTCCAGTCGTTAGTTGACTTGTCGCACTATAATGCTCACATCCGTCGCGCCAACCCCGACTTAACTCGCGACGAGAGAGCCGGTCTGTATTCACTCTGGTTCCGCCGAAACCCACGGACCTTTTTATTTCTTGAGCGCGCGCCCCCAGATCGGAACGGCATAGCCGTTGTTGGGAATACCGCGATTCTGGCTCTGAAGCAGGGCATATTCAATCGGGTCCGGGCGGGTCACATCGCAGTTCGTAACCTGGGCGTAGAGGATATTTGTAAGCCCGACGAGTCGTTCGACGTCCTTCTTTTCGATACGTGGGTCATCCACAGCGACTATCAGGACTTCGATCGTGGCATCTTCCGTCGTCGGTCGGAAAAGTGGTCTCATCGTGGTTATGGCAACGGGCTCGTACTACGGCATTTAGCATTATTCTGGAATCCGGTCGATGCTTCATCGCTGCGGCTCGTTGTGGAGCCTGACGCTGCATCCGTACGCGGCATTCTAGAACGCCTAGGTTTTGAGACTTGGGGGCAAACGATAATTGGCGAGCCTTTGTTGGGAATGAGCTTCCCACCGACAGGTTCGGGCACGCCAGCGAACGAGTTGCCGCGTCGGTACATTCGTGACGTTGTAAAAAAGATGCAGCACTGCTCCGCGTGGGCTCTTATAAAATAAAATTGTGAAGACATGTATACGCAGCGGCGCTTTGCCGCCGATCACGCTGCGGCTGGCTAAGGTAGAGTCGAGATGTGGCGCGGTGGCAGTAGGCTGGACCTATCTGTTTCCGCCTCTTTCGTGTGGCGGTGCCTCACGAGTTCAACCCTGGCTCCGTTTCCACATCCCGCTCATCGAACCGGACAGGCAGATTTGCTGCATCCGGCTCTCGGACAAGACATCACGCCTTCGCCCACGGGTCGCTGCGCCCACGCGCGGTCAGGCGTACGAGCCCGAAGTACCCGTAGAGATGCGGGAGTGGATAGGTCCCGCCCCTTTTCCGCCTGACCTTGTACTTGAACCGCAACCACCGGCGCAACCGCACGGCGGTGTAGTTGTCGAGCGCACGGTATGCCTGCGTGACGGTACCTACCGAGAAGTAGTTCGCCCAGCCGCGTAGCGTGCGGTTCAACTCCTCCACCAGCTCGGTGGTCTCTTGCCATGTTCCCCGGCGGTCTGTCAGCGCATGAATCTTTTCGACCATGCGCCGGATGCTCTTCTTTGAAGGCCGCTGTCCAAGGCGAGCCCGGCCGGTCTTCGGTGAATACATCCTGCCGAAGGAATAACCCAGGAAGTCGAACTCACCTTGCGGAACCCTGCAGATGCGTGTTTTCTCCTCGTTGACCGTGAGCTTCAGCTTCCCCATGATCTCGCGCAGCCGCTGCAAGGCCTCCTCGGCCTCGCCTCGTCTGCACAGGATCACGAGATCATCGGCATAGTTCACGATCCGACTGCCGAGGCTCCACTCCAGCCCGAGCTTCTTCCATCCCAGCACAAACCGGCGCATGTAGAGGTTCGCCAGCAGCGGGGAAAGAGGTGAACCCTGCGGAATGCCGCGCCCGCTGTCCTTGGCCTCCGTTGTCCGTTTCTTCCGGCCTCGATCGTCGGTTTCTTCCACCGGGCATTCCAGCCACATCTTGATGAGGTGCAGCACCCGCCGGTCTACGATCCGGCGCGTAACCGACTTCATCAATTCGGCATGGGGGATGCTCCCGTAGTAATCCGCGAGGTCGGCGTCAACGACGTCCGGGTGCCCGTGGTACAGCAGTTCCTCCACCTCGACGACCGCCTCCTGGGCATTGCGGCCCGGCCGGTAGGCGTATTGTTCCGATGGAAGATCAGCCTCGAAGATCGGAGCCAGCACCAGCATCGCCGCTGTCATGCATACCCGATCTTTCAGAGTCGATAGGCCGAGCGGCCTGAGCTTGCCGTTGGCCTTCGGGATGAACACTCTTCTGATAGGATCCGGTCGGTAAGTCTCCTGCCTGAGCGCAAGCGCCAGTTCCCCAAGCCATCGCTCGACCCCATACGCTTCGATATCCGCGAAGGTCTGGCCATCCACACCCGGTGCCCCCTTATTCGAGCGGCACTGGGCATAGGCATGGGCCAGTATGTCGTCACGGTAAATCTTGTCGTACAGGGCATAGAAGCGGTAGCCGGCTTCACCCTTCGCTTTCGCGTGTAACGCCGTCTGCAGTTTCTGAACGCTTTGCGGAGTTGATAGGTTGCCCAATCCCCAAGTCCCTTCCTGCTTCTTGCGTCCGTCTTGAACTGAGGCCCCTTCCCTCCACCGGAATTACCCGGCTTCCCCGGTACTACGGGCCTCTCCGCCACCCCAGGGCGCCCGGCCTGTCCCTCGCGGGCTTCCGGTTGGCCATCCCTGGCCACGCCTTGGGGCTTCCCGTGTTGCGTACGCTTTCCTTGTGTACATGCCGCCGCCACTACCCCGGTACAGCGGCTGGGTGTATCCTTCGCTCGTCTTAACCCAGCCGTATCAGCCTTCCCCGGAACTCCTACCGGGTCGGCCTGCACATCGACCTTTTCGAGGTTTGCTCAGCGTTCACGCATGTTGCGGCCTGCACACTCGCGCGGTCACCAAGTCGTGACTCGCTAATCGAAGGCTTCAGACATTTCGTCACCTCCATGCCTGCTCCGATTGCTTCCGGCGGGAGCGAGGTCGCCGGGTGGGTCTCTCACCCACTGGAAAGCGCCGCCTTGGCACGGCGCACGGAGAAACGGGTCGTTCGCCGCGCAGCCGATTGAGACTTCACCGCAGCTCCTGCGACGACGCAGTCAACGTCCTCCGAGGCAGAAAGCGGCCGTTCAGGAACCGCAAGCGGGACGCGGGGCAACAAGCGGCGTGAGCGAGCCGCCATGAATGAGATATTCTGCCCCGAAGCGGTTACTTTTCTCGCACTTGGCTGGCCGTCGAACAACCTCATGTAGGTTCAGGTTAGAGGGCCTAAAAGAGAGTGTGGCGGGCCGTCTGGCCCTTTGTTGCGGGCGAGATGAGGTCCGCGTCGCGCCACAGGCGTTCGTTTGGGGCTGTCGGCGGCAGCGGCGGGCGTGGGTAGGCCCCGCACTTTCGCGAACTGCTGGCGGAACGCTTCACCACGGCCAAGGCGACGGCGCTATCAATGTCTTGCCGGATGTCGAAAGCAGGCCTTCCTGTATCGTACTCAAGACCAAACCGGATGCAGAGGCATAAGATGGTCTACTGCTATCTTTATTCTGTTACGCTCGGGCCGCATTAACTGATAGCGAGGACGCGCGAGCCACGATCTGCGCCTGACTGCCACCGCGCCGATGGATAAGCCTCCGGCCGCACGTACGCCCTTCCATAAGGGAGAGCCATCGTTGAGTGCGTATCAACAGTCAGGAAGGGGCAAGACCGGTACAGGCTAGAAAGTATGGTTGCTAGTGTGGCATGAGTTGGAACTGAGGGCGCACGTCAAAGTGCCTCCTCGTCGGGCTCCCGGTAAGTTCCGAGCAGCCGGTCCCAGAAGAAATCTATCACCGCGAAATTACTGTTGGCATGCAGATGGTGCACGAAGTGGAGCTGCTGCTTGCGCCGGAACCAAGCGAAGCGCTCCAGCGGCGATCCCGCGACGTGGTAAACCTTGTCGAAATAGACATGCCCGTAGAAAGACGCGGCGCCGGCAAGCGCCATAACCAGAAACACGGCCCCGGGCAGCACAAAGAACAGGCCGCCGCCGGCGAGCAGAGTCGGAATTAGGAAAAACGGCGTGTTATTGCCTTCCTCGCCGCGATACACGGTCGATATGAGGTGGCCCCTGGCATAATAGACATGATGGAAATTGACGTGGTTCCGGTAGAAACGCCCGCTCCACCGCCGATGGCCGAGCCAACGATGCAGGAGCGTTTGGCTTCCGGACATGACTAGATGGGTGCCGACCGCAGTCAAGGCTAGGAGCGGGACCTCTGACAGAAACCAACCCGCGGAGCCGGGCATCATCGCGAGTTGTCCAAGCCGAGCAGTTCATCGTAGGCCGGTCCACTCGCCCGGGACCTAGCGGGGCGATCGCGAACAGCGATGGGGCGCACGGTTCGGACCGCGACCCGCCGTGGCGCGGTCTGCCTTCCATCTCCAAGCCTTCGACCACCGCCGCCCTGCTTCATCATCTGTCGGGCAGCGATCTGAGTGCCAAAGAAGGCGCTCTTGAGATTGATGTCGAGTACTCGAGTGTACTGTTCTTCCTTAGTGTCGAGCACGTAGGTGCGAGTCTCTACCCCAGCATTGTTCACCATGATGTCCACGCGACCGAATTTCGCCACCACGACATCGATCAGCCTCTGCAGTTCGCTGACCTTGCTGACATCGGCGTTCACGCCGATCACGGTATCGCCAAGGCCGATGATTTCCTGCTCCAGTGCTTTCGTCGCTTCGGGGTGAACAACGTAGTCGATGACAAGTGAGGCCCCCGCCTTGGCGAGGCCTAACGCGACCGAGCGACCGATCCAGCTATTACCGCCAGTGACGATCGCAACTTTGCCGTCCAGGGCCATAATATCCCTTTCAGCTCGTAAGTCCTTTTACAGTTATCATCAATCTACGCTATTCTGGCTGCCTAAACGAGGCTCGCCTTGGCCAGCGCGATATGCATGATGGTGCGAGAGAAATGTCCTGGGGTGTCACTCCCGTCAGAATTACATTCCTTTGGGCAGCCCGACATGACATTTCGCTCGAACAGCCCTTCGGCGGTGCATATGCGGCCTCTCCAAATGCGGTTGTCGCCAGCAAAAAGCCGATCAGGCAGAGAAGCCGGTACAAACTGGGGCCGGAAATCATCTCTATCTATCAGCTTTTCGCCTCATGTGACCAAATCAAGGACCTGCTCAGCAGGAGCGCCGCGTAGGCTGCGGAAACCGGTACCAAACCGGCCGGCAATCTTGAGTCGGCCGCCATCTCAGGCGAATTGCACGGTGGGTGGAGCTATCGGCGCGGTCCTTTGGCAGGGACGCTGTTGGCTTTGCCGGTTACAGCAGGGCCAGTTGGCAAGCGTATAAGATTGCCTTCTCTAAATTTAATCACTTTGATGCTGATCCGTTCGGGATTTTTCATATCCAGATGCAATGGTGACCGTCATGAAGGCTCCTTCATCTGTAAATCCGCACGCGACCTGGGCTTCCGCGCGGAAAGACATGGTTGGCACGAGCCTTGGCTCGTCCCGCATATGGTTCACGATCGCCCAAGGTATCGTCACGGAGGTCTATTACCCTCGCATTGACATCCCCCAGATCAAGGATTTGGGATTCATAATCGCCGATGATGATGGCTTCTGGGTTGAACTTCGACGACTGGGAAATTACAGCGTCACATTGGGTGAGCCCGGTGTGCCGGCGGTGCGGATCGTGCATCGTCACCCGCGATTCACGTTCACGCTTGAGGTTTGTCCGTCTCAGCGGCGCGACGTCCTTCTGCTGCGTTACCAGTTGGAAGGAGACGACGGCTTGCGGCCGTGCGCGCTGCTTGCGGCCCGCCTCGGTGACAATGCCGAAGACGGTCTAGCATGGGTCGCGACGCATAACGGACGGACGGTGTTGTGGGCCGAGCAGGGCCCTTTCGGCCTCGCGCTTTGCGCGGCTGATGCAGATAGTCGCGATGGCTGGCAACGCTGCTCGGCCGGTTGTCTGGAAGCCAGCGATGGCTGGCAGGATTTCAATCGCAACGGCCGCATGGCATGGCAATACGACAGTGCCGGGCCGGGAGCAGTCACGCTGATGGGCGAACTTCCTCAGGCGGGGCGTCTCGCCCTTGGTCTCGCCACCAGCAAGGAAGCGGCGGCCACGCTCGCCTTGTCGAGCCTGATGGACGACTTTTCCGCCGAATGGGACGCGCAATGCCGCGCTTGGAAAGCATGGTTGGCGGACAGTCAACGCCCGGCGCTGCGTGAAGATCTCGATCGGATGCTCACGCTGTCCGCCACGGTACTGAAAGTGCACGAAGATCGCACCTATTGCGGCGCAGCGGTGGCGAGTCTTTCCGTGCCATGGGGAGACGCAAGCCAAAGCCGCGGGGGCTACCATCTCGTGTGGGCGCGTGATCTCGTGGAAACCGCAGGCGCCTTTGTGGCCATGAAATCCTATCGGAGCGCGCGCGACGTACTGCGTTACCTCATCGCCACCCAGCGGGAGGACGGTCACTGGTTTCAGAATCAGTGGCTCGGCGGCACCCCGTTCTGGCAGGGCATTCAATTGGACGAGGCGGCATTCCCAGTTCTTCTAGCATCCATGCTGCATGAGCAGGATGCGCTACAGGAAATCCCGGTCGGGGAGATGATCAAACGTGCCGTGCGCTTTGTCGCACGCGAAGGCCCTACGACCAGCCAGGACCGCTGGGAAGAGAATGCCGGGATCAACGCCTTCACGCTTTCCATCGCCATTGCCGCCCTGGTCGAGGGCAGCGTGTTCCTCGATGGTGCGGCGAAGGATTTCGCGTTGCGCTTGGCCGACTGCTGGAATGCAACGCTTGAAGATTGGATATTCGTCAAGGACACCCCGCTTTCCCATGAGCTAGGCTTAAGCGGGTATTACATCCGCACCGCACCAACGGACGCATTGACTAGGGAGGGCGCGCAATCCGAGCGGGTGTTGATCAAGAACTTGGCACACGATCCGGATTTGGCTGCCAGTTCGCAGATTTCGACCGATTTCCTGCAGCTTGTCCGCTATGGCCTGCGCAAGGCCGACGATCCTCACATTCTCGACAGCTTAAAGGCCGTAGATCACCTGCTGAAAATAAATACGCCGAGCGGGCCGGTTTGGCACCGCTACAACAGCGACGGATATGGAGAACATGATGATGGCAGTCCCTTCGACGGAACCGGGCGCGGGCGCGGCTGGCCGCTACTGACCGGCGAGCGTGGACATTACGCGCTTGCGGCAGGCGAAGATGTTTTACCTTATCTCGAAGCCATGATGGCGATGAGTAGTCCCTTGGGGCTGATCCCTGAGCAGATATGGGACAGCGAACCGATTGCGGAACGCGATCTGAAGCCGGGAAGGCCGAGCGGCTCTGCCATGCCGCTGGTTTGGGCACACAGCGAGTTCGTTAAGCTGTGCTACAGCTGGGCGCTGGGAAAGCCAGTGGATCGCCCCGTGGCCACATGGACTCGCTATCGCGGAGAGAGGCCTGAGATCGACTACGACTGCTGGGGCCCCAACGCTCGTCCCGACAGGTTGAAATCCGGGAAGACCCTCACCATCGTGCTAAAAGCGCCGGCATCTGTGCATTGGGGAATCAACGGCTGGAGGGAGGTCCAAGATACCGACACGCGTGACACCGGTCTCGGGCTGCACGCCGTCGATCTGCCAGTCGCGGGGCTTGCGGTCGGAGAGACAATTCAATTCACATTTCTCTGGCGTAATACGCAAACATGGGAAGGCTGTGATTACCAAGTGTGCCTTTCCGATTGACGAAAGGAAGATGCCGAATTCGGCTGTCGGTCCTTCGGTCACAGTTATGGCAAGTGTCGAGGTCCGAAGAGCCGCTACGCGCCGCCGGCCATCGATGGCTTAGCCAGGTTTGAACGGGTGCCCTAGGGAGTAAGGCGCCGTTCGCGAAACAATCGTTCAAGGTTTCGCTGTAGCGTATGCATCCGGCCTGGGGCGGCGTTTTTCTGAATATCGAGAAGAACCGGGCGAAGATGGAATCCGGGGCACCCGCCGAGGGAAAACACGCTGACGCGATGCTCGGGTTTGTCGCTGAGTTGTCGCAACAGCCCTTCGTTGAAGGTAAGGAATTCATAAGCCCCATGCGCGGGGTCCTCCACACCGGGCACATATGTGCCCAAGAGAACGGGCTCCTGACGGTCAGGGCAATGGACTACAACCTCAATGAGTTGCCCAAGAGTTTTGGTGGCATGAGCGGCGGCGGACTATGGCGCATCTATTTCATTGCGGAGAAGAAGGAGGCCAGGATCATCGCGACGGTGCTTTGCGGCATT
Source organism: Pseudomonadota bacterium (assembly GCA_021793055.1). Taxonomy (GTDB): domain Bacteria; phylum Pseudomonadota; class Alphaproteobacteria; order Ferrovibrionales; family Ferrovibrionaceae; genus JAJYTL01. The sequence goes on along the minus strand of JAJYTL010000103.1, from coordinate 1,233 downwards.
GCCTCGTGGCAGATCGACGACAGGAAGATCGCATGCCAGGGCTGGGATAGAATTGGCCAAGCACTTATCCCAACTGTTCGAGAGAAACTCCGATTCTGATCGCGCTGGAAACAGTCTACCAGACATGACTGAGAACAATTTTTGCGCACGATGGCGAGAAAGCCGCAACGCCGTTGCGCGAATGAACGTACTTTCTACGATAACGCCTACCAAGAAAAAGCCGACCTCTGTGACGACAACGTCCTAGCCTATCCCAACCCACCATCCGTTCCATGTCCTGTGGGTAAGGAATCACGGTGGCAGGCTCACTGCGCCCATGTGCGCCCGCATAGGTGCGGCCGAACGGACAGAGGTAGCAGAAAGTACGGTGCGATGTGGGGCATCGGTATCGCCAAGGATACCTAAACTCTAAACCGTTCCCGCATTTCGCCGGCCGTCGCCCATTCGTCACCGGGTATTCGGTCGATTAGTTCCTTCATCACCCTGGCGAATGTTGTCTTGAGCGTTTCGTCGGTCAACGCTCTAGCGCGATCTGTCGAGAGCAGCGGGCGCATGTCGGTGAAGAAGGTCGGATTGGCGAGTTTCTGGAACATGCGCTGCTGCGCCTCGGCCCTGGAAATCGTCACCTCTGCCTTTTCAAGATAGAGCCGGAAACATTCGACGATCCGGGCCGTGTTCAGCCCCTCGAAAACGGTGAGCGCGTGATCGAGGTCGAACAGGTCGCGGCCTTTATTGCGTTGAAGCAGCGCCCGCAATTTGGTCGCCAGCATTTCCTCACGCGAGAAGGTCGGGATCGCCGCCTCGCCGGTGAACCACGGATTTTCGACGCCGAACGGAATCTCAATGGGCGGATCGTAGGCTTCCCGTTCGCGCGTGTTGATTTCGACCTTGAGGCTGATCCGCACTTCAGCCGACTCGCCTTCCGCATTGACGCGAAAGCGAAGTTTGGGGGCGACGGGACTTACATCGGACTTTGCCTCGCCAAGCCACGATTCTAGCACGGCTCGAACGCCGTCGAGGACCGGCCCAATCGGGCCGGCGCTTGTCCGCACAAGGTCGATGTCCTCTGAATAGCGCAGCGGTGCGGGGAAATGCAGCTTGTTGAGCGCCGTGCCGCCACGAAAGCGCAGTTCGCCGCGCAGGAACGGATCGGAGAAGATGGCGACAATCGCGCGGCTGATGATGAGGTCTTGCTCGACCTGCCGCTGACTTGCCCACGGCGCGACGCGGCTC
>JAJYTL010000102.1 GCA_021793055.1 Pseudomonadota bacterium | reverse complement strand
GAGAGATAGGCGCAGTGGGTGCGCCGCAGTGGCGTGAGCTTCGGAAACACCGCCATCATCTGCTCGATCCGCCGCCGCCGCTCGGGCGCGCTCTCCCGCGTCGCGCCAAGCTCGAGATTTTCCTCGACGCTCATGGCGGGAAAGAGCTGGCGCCCCTCCGGCGCGTAGCCGATGCCAAGCCGCGCGCGGTTGTGGATCGAAAGCCGTGCGAGCGGCGCGCCGGCGAAGCGCACCTCGCCGCTCATCAGTGGAATCTGCCCCATGATGGCACGCAGCAGCGTCGACTTGCCGGCTCCGTTCGCGCCCACCACCGCAAGGGTATCCCCGGCGCCGAGCTTGAGGTTCACGTCATGAAGGACGCCGACCTTGCCATAGCCCGCCGAGACGTTTTCCAGGCTCAGGATGTCATGCGCCGCCATGAGCCGGCTCCTCGTAATCGGCGCCCATATAGGCTTCGATGACCGTCGGATTGCTCAAGACCTGGCGCGGAATGCCTTCCGCGATGGTCTGGCCGAAGTCGAGCACCTGCACGCGGCGCGCCAGCGGCGCGATCGCCGGCAGCACGTGCTCGATGGCAATGACCGCGGTGCCCCGCGCCATGGCGTGCCTGAGGGCCGCGTGGACGCGCTCGATCTCCTGCGCCGACATGCCCGCCATCGCCTCGTCGAGCAGCAGAACCCGGGGCTTCAGCGCCAGCGCCCGCGCGATCTCGAGCAGTCGCTGCCGGCCGGGCGGCAGCGTGTCTGGATACTCCGCCCAATGATCGAGCAGGCGGACCTCGGCGAGAATGCGGGTCGTCGCCGCCACCGCATCGGCCCGGGTCGCATACAGCGAGGAGGCGGCAAGCAGCACCGTCTCCCATACGGTGAGCAGCGGAAACAGGCGGCTGGTCTGAAAGGTGCGAGCGATGCCCCTGCGCGCCAGCGCATGGGCCGGCAGGCCCGAAACCTTGTGGCCGGCAAACGATACTTCGCCGACACTCGGCAGGGCAAACGACGAGATCAGGTTGAAGAGCGTCGACTTGCCGGCACCGTTCGGACCGATGATGGCGAGCATTTCCGCCGGATAGGCGGTCACGTCCACGTCTTTGACCGCGACCACGCCGCCGAAGCGAATGCCGAGCCCGCGGCAGCTGAGAACCGGCTCGCGCGCTGCCGGTGCCCCTGACGTCGCCTCATCTGTGGCCACCGGCGGCAGCGTCGTCGGATCGACCGGCGGGCCCCAGATCGGTGCCCGCTTCAGCCAGCCGAGCCGGCTCACCGCCGACATCAGGCCCCCCGGCATAGCCACGGCGATGAACATGATCAGGGCTCCGAGGACGATCTGCTCCTCCATCGGAAAGCGCGCCCACAGCGCGGTCGAGAGCGCGGCGATGACAATGCCGCCGATCAGCGGCCCCCAGACGGTGCCGATACCGCCGGTGAGGACGATCAGGATGGTTTGCAGCTCGATGGTGCCGGTGAAGGCGCTGCTCGGATCGAGATAGCCGACGTTCCAGACATAGAGACTGCCGCCGATGGCCGCGATGCCGGCACTGATGCAGAAGGCGACGACCTTGATGGTCCAGGTGTTGACGCCGGAGGCTTCCGCCGCGACGGCGTCGTCGCGGATCGCCATCAACCGGAGTCCGAGCCGCGAGCGCATCAGGCGGTAGCTCGCGATCAGCGCCGCCGCCGCCGCGAGAACCATGACCAGGGCGCATTCATTGACCGACTGCGCGACCGGGACCGTCGTTCCCATCGGCCCGCCGGTGATGCCGAGCGAGCTTGCGATAATCTCCATGATACGGGCGAGGCCGAACATGCCGAGCGCGAAAAAGATGCCGTTCAGCCGCAGCATGATCAGGCCGAGCGGCAGGGCGACGATAATTCCAGCAAGCGCCGCGACCGGCGCCGCGACATACCAGGGCGCGGCCATGTGGATCATCACCAGCGCCGCGACATAGGCGCCAAGACCGAAGAAGCTCACCTGGCCGAAGGAAACGTAGCCGGTGAAGCCGCTGATCACGTTCCACCCGACCGCGAGCAGGATCAACATGGTCGCGGTGAACAGTGTCTGGGCGTAATACCCCGAGCCGAAGATGGCGACGGCGACGCCGGCCGCGACCACTGCGGCGAAGATGCCCCATTCGACGATACGGCCCGTCATACCCGCCCCGCCCGGCCGAGAAGCCCTTGCGGCCGGAACACCAGGACACCGATGAAGACGGCGTAGACCACCGCGCTCGCCGCATCCGAACCGAAGTAATACTGCGTGAAGACCTCGGTCAGGCCGAGCAGCTCGGCGGCGAGCCAGGCGCCGAGATAATTGCCGAGCCCGCCCAGCGCGATCAGCGTGAAGGCCTGGACGGTCAGATCGCCGCCGCTCGAGGTCTGGAACGGGATTAGCGCGATGACCAGCGCGCCGGCGCCGCCCGCCATGGCCGAACCGATCGCGAAGGTGACCATGCGGATGCGGCGGACGTTGAGCCCGCAGGCTGCGGCGCCGAGGCTGGATTGCGCCGTCGCGTGCACCGAGCGCCCGGTCATCGTCGCGGTGAGCCAGAGATGGACAAGCAGCGCGACCGCGAAGGCGCAAAGCGAGGAGACGAGCAGGCCTTCCGGCACGGCAACCGCGCCGAACTGCAAAGCGCCCTGCATATAGGGAATGGACTGGAACTGCGAGCCCCACAGCAGGAAGCTCGCGTTGGCGACGACGTAGGAGAGGCCGAAGGTGGCGAGCAATGTGCGCAGCTCGCCTTCCGGCCCGGTGACGGTGATGCGCTCAAGGACGCCGACCTGGACCAGCGCACCGATGCCGAAAAGCAGCAGCGCCGCAAGCGGAAAGGACAACAACGGCGTGATGTGAAAGACGCCGAACAGCGAGAAGGCGACCAGTCCGCCAAGGACGATGAAGTCGCCATGGGCGAGATTGACGACCTTCATCACCCCGTAGATCAGGTTAAGGCCCTCGGCCATGAGGAGATAAACACCTCCCCATAAAAGGCCCAGGATCAGAAGCGCGACAAAGGTGGCGATCATCGAGATAATTCGGAGATAGGTCGATCAAGCGCGCGCGGCCGGGCTCCCCGGCAGCCTTGGGAAGCGAGGCGCGCCGCCCGAGCGGCTCGGGCGGCGCGGGAACGCTCGGTATACGCTACTTCCACGCTGGATGCGGCAGCATCGGCGCGGTGGTCTGGAAGGCTTTGGGCCATACCAGTTGCTGTTGACCGTGCTGCCACTGCAGCGCGTAGCTGGAATAGCCGATCTGCATGCCGGTTTTGCTCACCTGGAAGTGGCCGGCGACGGTGCCGACCGAGGTGTTCAGAATGGCGTCGCGGATCTTGGCCTCATCGAGGCTGCCGACCTTCTTCACGGCATTAGCGAGAATCTTCAGGCTCGCATAGGCCACGGCCGCGTGATAGTCGGGCAGGCGATGGAACATCCCCTGGAAGCCCTTGACGAACTCGGTGTTGCCGTTGGTCTTCAGGGTATGGAAGTAGAGGGTGGTGCCGAACACGCCTTCCGCCACCGGGCCGAGGCCGGTATAGAACTGCGGCTCGACCGGACCGATGCTGAACACGTACATCTTGGCGTTGACGTTCTGCGCCTTGGCGGCCCGCATGATGCCCTCGGCATCGGCGAGATAGGTGGCGCCGAAGATCACGTCGGGATGCGTCGCGCCGGCCTTCAGCACCAGCGCGCTGAAGTCGGTGGTGTTCGGCGCATAGTCCTGATCGAAGACGATCTTGATGCCCTTGCGCGCGGCCTCCTTGCGGATGCCCTTGGCGAGGTCCTGCGGGAACTGGGTGTTCTGCACCAGGAGCGCCATCGTCTTGTAGCCCTTGGCGGCGGCAAGATCGATCGCCGGCACCATGTAGCGCGAGGTCAGCGTCATCGCCTGAATCAGATACGGGTACTGGCCGCGGAAGGCACCGGGATTGGCGGCGAGGCACATCATCACCACCTTGGCGCGGTTCACGATCGGCGCCACGGCGGAGGTCAGATCGGTTTCAAAAGGGCTGAGCAGAAGGTTGACATGGTCGTCGGTGAGAAGCTTCTGATAGAGCTGCACCGCGGTCGAGGGATTGCCCTGGTCATCGTATTTGACGAGTTCGACCGGGCGGCCAAGCAAGCCGCCGCTGGCGTTGATTTCCTTCGCAGCGAGCTCATAGCCCTGAAGCTCGAAAACCGCTGGCGGCGAATAAGGGCCGGTCAGGGTCAGAGAAAGTCCGATCTTGATCGGCTTTCCGCTCGGCGCGGCAGCGGCGGCCGGCGCCCCCCCTGCGACAAAGGTGAGTGCCGCAAGAGCGGTAACGGCGAACCGGCCGGCCCAAGCAAAGGCCCGCGTTGTGTCCTTCCGTGTCATGGCATTTTCTCCTGGTCGCGACCGGCTGGCGCCGGCCGGGTTTCGATTTTGTTTGTTCTCGTCATGCGCGCCGGCGTAGCTACGGCATCGCCAAATCACGATGGCCCTCAGCGCTCCCGCGCTAATTTCACATCGCAAATTCTTATGCCACGATAATCAAACACCTTCAAGACAATGATTGCGGAATCCGGCCGCCTGAGACGCCCATACCTGGGCGTCGGGCCCGGTTTCCCTCTGCCTTGTGCCAAACATCGGCGACGCTGACGCGCGGCCCCCGCAGGAACTTGATTCCTGAGATTTCGGATTATCGGACGGAATTGCGGCGAATTCTGCGCGCCGGCCCTAGCGCATAACGACCCGGAGCGTGAATTTGGGTCGCTTCGACCCAAATTCATCGTGCTTAGGCGCTGGCGGCCGTGGCCCCCTCGACGGCGAAGCCGAGCGTGCGCGAAACATCGGCGGCCGCGTCACGCACTTGGCTCGCCTTCTCCTGCAACGCCTGAATCGAGAGCCGCCAGATCGGCCCGGAAATGCCGATGGCGCCGATCACCTGGCCGGTGAAATCGCGCACCGGCACGGCGACGCAACGCGCCTCGGCATCGAACTCGCCGTCATCGAAGCCGATGCCGTTGCGGCGTACCTCGAAGATCTCACGCGCCAACGCCTCGCGTTCGACGATGGTCTTCGGCGTGTAGCGCGCCAACTCATGGGTCGCGAGATAGCGCTCGAGCTGCTCCGGCCCCAAGGCCGCGAGAAGCACCTTGCCGAGCGCGGTGCTGTGGGCCGGGCGCAAGACGCCGACCGGATCCGCGACCTGAAACAGGCCGGTGCCGGTGGTCTTCGCCAGCACCACGATCTTATCGCCGGAACGGACGGCGAAATGGGCGCATTCGCCACTCACCTCGGTGAGGCGCTCGAGCACCGGCGTCACGAGGCGCACGAGCTCGATCTCGTCCAACGCGCCTGCGGCCAGGGTGAAGAGATGGCGGCCGATGCGATACCGCTTCGAATCCCGCATCTGCTGAATATAGCCGAGCGAAACCATGGTCTTGACGAGATGGAAGGTGGTGCTGTTGTGAAGCCCGATCCGCTTCGAAAGCTCGGCCAAGCTCATGCCGTCTCGATGACGCGCGACCTCTTCCAGAATGGCGAAAGCCCGCTCGATCGACTGGATACCGCCGCGCTCGCGGCTGGCCTCGCCACCCGATTCGCTTGTCGCCTTGTCGTCCTGCACCGTCTTATCCATTGTTACCGCATGCTTCCGTTCCGCCGTCGGTTCCGTCCCGCCCGGCGGCGTGCCGTCCGAGCCGTTCCGGCTTATCCGCGCGCCCCGCCGCCGCTCGATCCCCGACAGGCCGCCTTTTCATCATATCGGACGCCAGCCAGATTCTCCAGATTCATCGGCCCGATCGATCTGCGGCCGCACCTGGTCGCTGCAAGCTCCGGCCGCTACAAGTTGAAGACGACCAGCCGCTCTTCGGTCATGTCGCGGATGGCATAGCGCGGTCCCTCGCGGCCGATGCCGCTCGCCTTGATGCCGCCATAGGGCAGTTGGTCGGTGCGCCAGGTCGAGGAGCCGTTGACGATCACGCCGCCGACCTTGAGCGCGCGGACGGCATGCATCGCGGTTTCCAGCGACTTGGTGAAGATGCCGCAATGAAGACCGTAGGGCCCGCCGCTGATGGCGGCGAGCAAGGGATCGAGATTGCCGTAGCGCTGCACGCTCACCACCGGGCCGAAGACCTCGTCGCAGACGACGCGCATGGCGGGGGTCACGTCGGCGAGCACGGTCGGCTCGATTTGCGCGCTGCGGCGCCGGCCGCCCGTCAGCACCTTAGCGCCGCCGGCCGCCGCGCTCGCGACCCATTGCTCGACCCGCTTCGCCGCCGCTTCGTCGATCAACGTACCGACATCGGTCGCCTCGTCCAGCGGATCGCCGAGCTTCAGCTTCTTCACCTCGGCCACGAGCCGCGCGACAAAGCCGTCATAAAGGCTGTCGTGTACATAGACGTTCTGCACGGAAATACAGCTTTGCCCGGCGAGACGCATCGAATTGCGCGCGCAGACCGGTGCCGCCTCCTCGATCGAGGCATCCGCGTGCACGATCGTCGGGCCGGTGCCGCCGAGCTCGAGCGCGACCCGCTTCAAGCCGGACGCCGCCTTGATCTCGGCGCCGACCCGGCTCGATCCGGTGAAGCTGATGAAATCGACCCGCGGATCGCGCACCAGCAAGGGGCCGACGGCGTTGCCGAACAGCAGATTGACCGCGCCGGCCGGGGCTCCCGCTTCGACGAAAAGCTCGACCAGCTTGGCGACCACGCCCGGCGATTGAGGCGGCGCTTTGAGGACGATCGCATTGCCGGCGGCGAGCGCCGGCGCGATCTTGTGACAAGCGAGGTTGAAGGGCGCGTTGAAGGGCGTGATCCCAGCCACGACGCCGACCGGAAAGCGCAACAGCATCGCGACCTTGCCCGCACCCATCGCGCTGCCGTCCAAGGGCACGTGCTGGCCTTCGATGCGGATCGCCTCGCCGGCCGCGAGCCGCACCGTATCCTGCGAGCGCACCACTTCGGCGCGGGCGTCCTTGATCGCCTTGCCGGTTTCGCGCGTCATCACCTCGGCGATCTCGCCGGCGCGCGCGTCGATCAACGCGGCAACCCGGTTCAACAGCGCCTCGCGCTCATAACCCGGCATGGCCGCCATTTTGCCCTTGGCGGCGACCGCGGCCTCAAGCGCATCGTCGAGGTCGCCCGCCGTCGATTCCGGCGCCATCGTCACGGTGTCGCCGCGATAGGGGTCTATCACCGACTGCAGCGTCCCGCCACGCCGCCAGGCGCCGCCGATCAGCATCTTGATTTCGGCGGGTGCCGCCGCCGCCCCCTTGAGTTCGGCCATGACCACCTCGCTGCGTAAAACGGTCGGGGTGGAGTGAGCCGCCGCGCCCCCTCGGCGGCCCGCCTCCTAGGGGGAAATGCTAGTATCCGCTTATGCAAAATGTCAATTAATAATGTCGCATAAATTGCCCCAACCTCGTCTTTGCCTTGCCTCGAGTCGCTGCGGAAACGCAAATTTTAGCTCTGTTCTGCAGAACATATTAGATACTTTCCAAAGATCCCAGATTACGGCGATATGGATTCCTATGCGGTACTGTGAAATAATTAATCTAATGAGCGTGCCGGGGTCGTAATCCGGCGCACCACGCCCTGCCCAGGAACCTCGACATGACCGCCAACCGCCGCTTCGCCGTCAACAGCTACGCCTACATCCTCAGCCATCGGGCAGAAGACTTTCTCCGCCATTTCGCCGCCGAGGGCTATGACGCCTTCGAGTTGATGCTGTTCCCGGGCCATCTCTGGCCGGCGGAACTGGACGCGGCCGCGCGCCAAGCGCTCCGCCGCTTCACCGCCGCCGAGAGCCTTCGCGTCATCACCCTCAACATGCCGAACATCGACATCAATATCGGCGCGGCGACCGCGGAAATGCGCGCCTATTCCCTGGAACGCATCGCGGAGGCGCTCGAGCTCGCCGGCGATCTCGGCGTCGCCACGGTGCTCATCGGGCCGGGCAAGCCGAATCCGCTCTTCCCGCTTCCGGCCGAGACCATGATGGGCCATCTTTTCGCCGCCTTCGATCGTCTGGCGCCGGTGGCGGCACGCGCCGGCACGACCATCGCGCTGGAAAACCTGCCGATCGCCTTCCTGCCCGATGCCGAGAGCATGATGGCGGCGCTGGAGCGCTATGGAAACCGCGACATCGGCATCGTCTACGATCTCGCCAACGCGGTCTTCGCCGGCGACCCGCCGGCGGCGGGGCTGCGCCGCGTCAAGGACCGGCTGCGCCTCGTTCACCTTTCCGACACGACGCGCGAGGTCTATCGCCATGATCCGGTCGGCCGCGGCATCGTTCCCTTCGCCGAGATGCCGCCGGTCCTGGCGGAAATCGGCTATAAGGAACCTGCCATGCTCGAAATCATCAGCAACGACCCCGACCGAGACATCGCGGAGAGCGCCGATAAACTCGCCGGCATGGGCTTTGTCCGGCCCCGGCCATGACCAATTGAACAACCAAAGTCGAAACGAAGGATCAGAGAACATGTTGCCGAAAGCAGTCGATGTGGTGGTGGTGGGCGGTGGCAATGCGGCGTTCTGCGCGGCGCTGGCCGCGTCCGAAAACAATGTCTCGGTGCTGGTTCTAGAGCGCGCGCCGGAGAGCGAATCGGGAGGCAACAGCCGCTTCACCGCGGGCGCCATCCGTTGCGTCTACGACGGCGTCGACGATCTTCTGCAACTGATGCCCGATCTCTCGCCGGAGATGACCGCGATCACCGATTTCGGCCGCTATACGGAAGAGAATTTTTTTGACGACATGGCGCGGGTTACCGAATACCGCACCGATCCCGACATGTGCGAGCTTCTGGTCAAGAAAAGCCGCGACACCATTCGCTGGATGCGCTCGAAGGGCGTGCGCTTCGCGCCGATCTACGGCCGCCAGGCGTTCAAGGTCGACGGCAAGTTCAAGTTCTGGGGCGGCTTGACGGTCGAAGCCGTGGGCGGCGGGCCGGGCCTGGTCGACGCGCTCACCGAAGCGGCGAAGCGCAACAACATCACCATCGCCTATCGCGCCCGCGCCTTGGGCCTGATCTCGGGCGATGACGGCGTCACCGGCATCCGCATCCGTCAGGAAGGCCATACCCAGGAAGTAACGTGCAAGGCGGTGGTGCTCGCCGCCGGCGGCTTCCAGGCCAATACCGAATGGCGCACGCGCTATCTCGGCCCGGGCTGGGATTTGGCCAAGGTGCGCGGCACCAGCTACAACACCGGCGACGGCATCCGCATGGCGCTCGACGCCGGCGCCATGCCGTTCGGCAACTGGTCCGGCTGCCACGCGGTCGGCTGGGACCGCAACGCGCCAGCCTTCGGCGATCTCGCCGTCGGCGACGGCTTCCAGAAGCACAGCTATCCCTTCAGCATCATGCTGAACGCGAACGGCGAGCGCTTCGTCGACGAAGGCGCCGACTTCCGCAACTACACCTATGCAAAATACGGCCGCGTGGTGCTGAACCAGCCGGGCCAGTTTGCCTGGCAGATCTTCGACCGCAAGGTGCTGCATCTGTTGCGCGACGAGTATCGCATCCGCCAGGTCACCAAGGTGCAGGCCAACACGCTG
>JAJYTL010000101.1 GCA_021793055.1 Pseudomonadota bacterium | reverse complement strand
TCGTAATCGTACATCAGCTCCTTGGGACTGATGCCGCCGTACTTTGCCACCCAGAACGTCGCATACAGCGCCACCGGCAGACGGTCGGGCGTACGACCCTCGACGCAGTCCATCAGTCGCTTCCACCGCGCCTCAAAAGCGCCCTTGCCGGGCGAGCCTTCCGGCGGTTGCAGCGCCAGCTCTAGAAACCGCTTCTCCCGCGCCTCGGCCATCACACTGCTGCTCCCATCCACCTCTTTCCGAGCGCGACGGCTTCCACCGCGTTGACTCCGAATGCATCGGCACCGGTATAGGCACGCACCGTCTCATCGACCTGCCCGCCGCCGATCATGATCTTGATCCGGCTGCGCACACCTGCCTGATCGAATGCATCAATGGTCTCTTTCATGGAATCGAACGCCAGAGTCAGGAACCCTGACAGCCCGACGACATCCGGCTTGAACGCGCGTATCTCTTCGATGAATGTCTCGACGGGGACATCGACGCCGATGTCCTTCACCTCGAAGCCGTTTATATCGAGCATGAATGTGACGATGTTCTTGCCGATATCGTGCAGGTCGCCGTGCACCGTGCCGATCAGCACGCGCCCGAGCCTCTTCGTATCGCCACCCGCGCCGCCGACGATGAGCGGTTTGGCGATCTTGCCGATGTTGTCGAGCATCTCGCCGGCTAGCACCAGTTCGGGTAAAAAGTATTCCTGCGCCTCGAAGCGCTTGCCGACGATCTCCATCGCGGCGCGACAGAGCTCGAGCACGCGCAACGGCGGCACCTTGCGCTCGAGCAGCATTTTCTTCGCGAGGGCCGCACCCTCGTCCTCATTCATATCGGCAAGCAACTGCACTAGCCGGCGTTCATCATCGTCATTCATGTGCATCGTGGCGTCTCGGCAATTGGACTCAAGGCGAATGGCAGTCAGCTAGAGCAAAGCGGTCATCTGCTTGATATTTGCTAATTGGGGTACAGGTCTTGCGCCGTTTTTTTGCCCAGACTCCAGTGTCTTCAGGTGCAGGATTGCGGGAATACGCCACTGCAATCGCTCGAGCATCCACTGGCGCGCGCCATAGGGCAGCTGAACGAGCGCAGTCGACCTGCCGATGGCGCCCGCTCGCCGGGTCTCAGCGTGACGCGCGGGTCGGTGGCGCGCTCGGAGCAAGCGTTGCAAGGAAACGAGTTCAAAAAGGCCGCAAACCTCGCGGCAGGCGACCGTCCCCGTCGGCTCTCGCATACCGAGATCGAGCGCCTGACGGCGTGTCGAGGGGAAGGAGCGATCGCCGCCGGATCCTCCCACGGGATGTGGACAGTACCGTGCGCTGTCGGAGTGAGCCACGAGAAGCTGCGCGTGCCGCCGGTGCCGGGCCGGTCGCGGAAGCCTGCGAGGCAACCCGTCCACCCCTGCAATGACCGGCCCCGCAGGCCAGCAGGCAGGACGAGCAGGCGCTTGGCTCCTGAAAGCGCGGAAGCAACGTCTCGCGCCTGTCCTATGATTGGATCTTGCGGTGACAATGATGCGACTTCAGGTTCGTCCGTAGCGAACACCGCCCCGGTCTTTACGCTTCGACTCTAGGTATCGACGATTTTTGAGTAAAGCCGATAATAATTTCATTATTCATCGGAACTTCCGTGGATTTACGGGGAGCCAATCCCAGCTCACGTGATGGACGCGGAGCTTTGGCCCATTCCACGCCGGGGCGGCCTGGCGCATCAGGGCCAAGTTTTCAGGTCATACCGGCTCCCCTGGCGGCGCAGGCCCGACAAGCCTCACGCTTCGCCAAGCCGGCGCAACCGATAGGTCAACTGCGCGCGGGACAATCCCAGCATTCGGGCCGCCTTGGCGACGTTTCCTTTGGTGCGGGTCAGGGCCTCACGGCAGAGCTCCTCGTCCCATTGGCGGATCGATAATCCGGCATCCAGCACCTGAGCAATCAGGCCGCTCGGTGCGCTGCCTTCGCTCGCCCGCTCGCCGTAACTCTCGCTTTCCCGGAATACGCCGTTTGCGTCGATCAGGTAGCGAAGGTCCGGCGGAATTCTCCCGGGTGCAAACAAGTGCTGCACATCCACCACCCCGTCCGTCCCGGCGGAAATGACGGCGCGCTCGATGATATTCTGTAATTCCCGCACGTTACCTGGATAGTCGTAACGCAGGAGCGCGGCGACCGCCCCGGCAGTGAACACCTCGACCTTGCGGCCGTACTTGGCGCAGTACCGCTCCAGGAAATGCTCCATAAGCAAAGGAATGTCGTCACGCCGTTCGCGCAGCGGCGGCAACGTAATAGGAAACACGTTCAGGCGGAAGTAAAGGTCCTGCCGGAACCGCCCGGCATCGACTTCCTTGTGCAAATCCACGTTCGTGGCCGCCACCAGGCGTACGTCGACCTTGATCGGCTGCACGCCCCCAACGCGCTCAACGACCCCTTCCTGTACCGCACGCAACAGCTTCCCCTGCGCGATCAGGCTCATCGAAGAGATTTCGTCAAGAAACAGCGTACCGCCCGAGGCGCGCTCGAAGCGGCCGGGGCGGGAAACTGTCGCGCCCGTGAACGCGCCGCGCTCGACCCCGAACAACTCGGATTCGATCAATGTGTCGGGGATCGCAGCGCAATTAACGGCGACAAAAGGACCGTTCGCTCGTGGGCTGATCGCGTGCAAAGTAGCGGTGAACATTTCCTTGCCGACGCCCGATTCGCCTTCGAGCAGGACGGTCGCATCGATCCCGGCGACCTTTTCTAGCTTGTCGCGAGCGGCACGGAATGCCGGCGAGACGCCGACCACTATCTGCGGCTTTGGGCCGCATTCGGCGTGCGCGGCGTCGAAGCCGCTCTTGCGGCTGCCCTTGGGCACCAGTTCCGCCACCGAGTAAAAACGCACCCGCGATTCATCCTCTGCCCAATCCTTTGCCGGCCGGCCGATACACCGGCAACAGGGCGCGCCCATCGCCGTACACTCGACCTCCTTATATAGCATCTCCGTCCCGTTTATGGAGCTGGCATAGCCGTTCGCGTAGCCGACGAGCATCCAGCATACCGGAACAGAGCTGAGACCAAACGCAGCAACATGTTCGGCCGCTTCGACCGACCCCTGCCACGTGAATGTTCCCCGGTAACTCTCCCTGTCCGCATTCAGAGTAAACCGCGTCGGAAGAACTTTCACGAGTCCTTCCAAACCGTGCAGGCGTGCACCGGCATTGAAGAAGATGCTGGCAACGTCACCGGAGGCGCCACGCGACCACCGGTTGCGGACTATCGCCGCATCCTTGGTGCCGGCGACGTGACCCATCCGCATCAGCAACTCGCGGGTTTTCTCCAAGCCCAGCGTGCAAATGAGCTCCTGCCGCAGCGCACCGTACGCCGCGGCGTGGACAAGCACCATGCGCTGGTCGCCAAACCAGATTCGCCCGTCTTCCGGCGTAAATTTCAGGCTCTCGAACAACTCCCGCAAGGTGGGGGACGCGCCGCTGTCCCAATTCCGATCAGAGGTGATCTGCGAACGTCCCGTCTGCCGCATCACCTCCGCCAGCGTCAGCCACGCTTCACTCATCGTTCCCCCGCACCCTGATCAACATGCCGGTGGATAAAATCATACACCCCAGTGAGAAAATCACACACTTCGCCGCATTTCAGCGATTACGAATGAAGACTTTAATCATGTTTCATGCTCTTTGGCTGCTGCGCAGGCGAGCGCATCCGCCCTAAACGGCTCTTCTATCGCAAGATCTCCCTGCAGTTTCAGTGAATTAGCCGACCGACAGAGAAAGCAGCCCATCTCCTACCCCAATCTGGCACGACGCTTGCTTGATCTTTTGTCAGAGTGCTCGCGGCGAAAAGTTTATCCGGGCCGCTGCGGCAAAAAGGGGGCAAGCCTGCGATGTGCATCCGTTTTACCTGCCAAGCACGTCGCTTCGAACCGCTAATTGACGGTGTCGATGCTGTCTTGTCTCCCTTTGCCACGAACGAACTCGAAATCGCATCTGAAACCACATCAATAGACGGCGTGTAAGACAAGAGGGGTGACGGTGATGAAGCACACGAGCCATGCTCAGCGGCAAAAATCTGCTTCGCGACGCCTGAAGAGAACATTGCCGAGCCCGCACCAGCCGCTCGCTGCGCTCACCGGAGCCTTGGCGCTAGCCGCAATGGCCTTCAGGCCGGTCATGAGCGTGGCTGCACCGGTTGCCAGCGGCAAACCGGAATCCAGAAACACCCAACCGACAAGTCCCATAGGCTTCGAGGCCCTGCAACCGATCATAGTGACGGCACGGTTCAAGAGGGAAAACCTTCAGGACTCCCCTTTGGCCATGACCGTGCTGAGCGCCAACGCCCTGCAGGAGCGCGGCATCACAAACATTACCGGTATCGCCAGAAGCGTGCCGAACATGACGCTCCTCCCAGCCGGAGCCGGTTACGGCAAATCGGCCGTCGCCTACATCCGCGGCGTCGGTCAGGATGACTTTAACTTTGCGTTCGAGCCGGGCGTCGGCCTGTATGTCGACGGCATCTACTATTCCACGCTCTTCGGGTCGGACTTCACGCTGGGCGATGTCGCGCGGATCGAGGTACTGCGCGGGCCGCAAGGAACCCTGTTCGGGAGGAACTCCGAAGGCGGCGCAATTCTCATCTACGACGTTCAACCGGGTCCAAAACGTGACGCATACGTGCAGGTCGGCTACGGCAGCTACGGCCGGCAGATGGTTCGCGCCGCATCCAACGCTACGCTGATCCCCGGCAAGCTCTACATGCGTATATTCGGCGCCGCCGAAAGAGCCAATGGCTACGTCAATATACTGGACTACGCGTGCAAAAACCCCGGCATGGCGGGCAACCTGAAGGCAACCACCTATAGCAGCAATTGCAAGACCGGCACCGAAGGTTCGACCAACACCATCATGGGTCGCGTCGCCTTCAAGTACCTAGTTAACGACCGTCTGACCGTTAATCTTTCGGCCGACATGGAGCGGGACGGTGGCACCGCCGCGCCCGATATTCCCCTCGTCATCGACCCGACGTATCCAGGTGCGGGAACCGCAAACTACAACACCTACGTCGCCGTTCCGTATTACGGCATCCCGATCAGCTCCCGGTTCATAACCGGCAGCATGTACAGCACCTATTCCACCTTTACCGATCAGCGCAGCGGAATTTCAATTCCGAATGTCAACACCATGAACGCCGCCGGGGTGCAGAGCAAGATCACGTGGCGGGCGCCGGATCACGTACGGGTCGTATCCCTCACGGGTTATCGCAACAACAGTGGGGAGTTTTCGGACAACAAGGGCGGACCGATTCCCATCGAACTGGTTTACAACCACGTGAAGCATCATCAGTTCAGCGAGGAGTTGCGCGCCTCCGGTAAGGCACTGGACAACCGGCTCGACTGGACCGTCGGCGGATTCTACTTCAAGGGCTATAGCTGGAACGGTGGGGAAGTCGATGTGCCGGGCGCTCAGATTCTTCCACCCGGTCTGGTGCCGGCTTTCCCGGACGGAACTTACGGCATCAACTTCAAGCTGAATGATCCCGTGCACTCCATGAACATTTCCGGCTTCGTCCATGGCATCTACAGCTTCACCAAGAAGCTGAGCCTGGAGCTCGGAGCGAGATACAGCTACGACACAAAGACGTATACCTTCTATCGCTTACTGCTGCCCCTCACGCCCCCAAACCCAATCTTCCCTCCGGGCACATTTCTGTTTCCCATTACTTCGGCGAGCTCCTCCTCCCACCGCATCGATCCGAAAGTCGCCCTGCAGTACCAATGGACTCCGACCCTCATGACCTATGCCTCGTATGCCACCGGTTACAAGGCCGGCGGCATCAACCCGCGCCCGGCGGCCGCCAGCCAGATCGTTCCGTTCCGCCCGGAATGGCTGCAAGACTACGAAATCGGCGTCAAGAGCCAGTGGCTTGACAACCGTCTCCGCGCCAACCTGACGGGCTTCGTCGACAATTATCACCAAATGCAGGTAATTGGCATCACGGCCGCCCAGAGCGGTGTGGCGACCTCGCTGGTCATGAACGCCGCCTCCGCGAAGATCACCGGGGTCGAGTTTCAAGGCGAAGCCGAGCCCGTGAATCGGCTCCTCCTCAATTTTTCGTTTGGATATCTCCACTTCAGATATCGAAGCCTAGGAGGGGCGGCGTACAACCCCGTCAGCAACCCAAGCGGCATCACGCTGGGCGACGTACCGCCGTACGTACCGAAGTTCAAGGCAAACATCGGGGCGCAATATACGTTCAATTTCTACAACTTCGGCACCGTTACGCCCCGCGTCGACTGGACATACCAGTCCAGGATCTACTTTGACGTACAGAATTCCGATCTCGCCTCCCAGGCCGGATATGGTCTGCTCAACCTTGATCTCACCTACGGAACCCCCGATGGGAAATGGACCGCCGCGTTGCAAGTACACAATGCGACGGACAAGCAGTATTTCCTCACCATGTTCAATCTGCTGAGCTCGTACGGCACCCTTTACGGCCAGCCCGCCATGCCGAGGACGCTGTTTTTCACGATCAAGCGGACATTCTGAAGCACCATCACGGCCGATTCGGAATCTGTAGAGGGCCACCGTCATGAGATGCATAAGCGTGCTCTATCCGATGCAGGACAATGAAGACTTCGACTTCGAGTTCTACAAGCGCCGGCACGTCCCTCTGATCCGGGACATTCTCGGCAGGTCGCTGCACAAGATCGAAGTGCGCAAGGGCCATTCCTCACACGGCGGAGGAGCGCCGACCTACGTTGCCGTGATCAGCATCTGGATCGCGGACTGGGAGGCGTATGAGCAGGCCATGGCAGCCCGTACGCAGGAACTGCTGGACGAGGTGCCGCTGTTCACCAAGGTCATGCCGATCATGCAGATCGACGAGGTCTTCTGCGAGGGAACCCCGTGACGAAAGCCGGCTCTGCGCGAAGCTTCGACTATGTGATCGTCGGAGCAGGCTCGGCCGGCTGCGTTCTTGGCAACCGCCTCTCGGAAGAGACGGACGCATCCGTTCTGCTCCTGGAGGCGGGTGGGCGGGCGACCGGATTCTTCAAGGATATGCCTATCGCTTTCCCGCGCTACGTGCGGCGGCACGATCTCAACTGGAACTTCGTGAGCGAGCCTGAGCCTTATGCCAACAACCGCCGCATCGAGGTTCCGCGCGGCAAGGCGTTGGGCGGCTCCACGGCGATCAACGGCATGGTCTATGCCCGCGGTCATCGCCTCGACTACGATGATTGGGCGCTCAGCGGTCTCGCGGGTTGGAGCTATGCGGATGTTCTGCCTTATTTCCGGCGTTCGGAGAACAGCTGGGCGGGCGATAATCTCTTTCACGGCACGGGCGGTCCGATGGACGTGGTCACTCCGACCGATAACCAGATGTACCGCGAGCTGCGCGATTCCGTGGTTGCTGCGGGCTTTCCGGCGACGGCCGATTATCACGGCGAGCACAGCGAAGGCATTCAGCGCGCCGAATTGACCATCAACAGGGGCTTGCGGGGCAATGTGGCGCGCCTTTATCTGGCTCCGGCCTTGCGTCGGCCCAACCTTTCGCTGCTCAGCCGCGCGCATGCAACGCGGGTACTGTTCGAGGGCAAGCGCGCCGTCGGCGTCGAATATCTGCAAAACGGGCAGGTACATGCCGTCCGCGCAAGGCGCGAGGTCATCCTTGCCGGTGGCAGCTATGGCTCGGCGCAGCTACTGATGCTTTCGGGCATCGGGGCGGCCGGCGAACTGACGCGCCATGGAATCTCACCGTTCGTCGATCTGCCCGGCGTGGGCAAGAACCTGGTGGAGCACCCCTTCCTGTTCCTGGGCTGGAAGACACGGGTCGGTACCTACAGAGACAAGCTACGGTTGGACCGTGCGGCACTGCTGGTGCTTCAGTGGTTCTTTTTCCGGACCGGAGCTTTTGCCACCAACGGCACCGGCGCCAACGTCTTCGTGCGCACCGAGCCGCATCTCGACCGGCCGGACATGCAGTACACGTGCGTGTCGGTGGAGCTGAGCTCGAACGACATCTGGTTTCCTTTCGTCCGCAAAGCAGACCGCATGCTCCGCTGCGGCATCTCGATGATACGCGAGGACAGTCGCGGAGAGATCACGCTGCGCTCGGCCGACCCGCGCGATCCGCCGCGCATCCTGTTCAATCTCTTCAGGGAGCGCGCGGACGTTGAGCGCATGATTCGCGGCGTGCGCATCGCGCGCAAGATCTACGGCCAGCCGCCGTTGCAGCAGTTCATCGCCGGCGAGCTCATTCCGGGCGAGCACGTGCGCAGCGACGAGGATCTGGAGAGATTCGTTCGCTCGGAAGGCGCCATCACCCAGCATCCGGTCGGCACGTGCAGAATGGGAACGGATAACGATCCCAACGCGGTGGTAGATGCCGCGCTCAAGGTGCGCGGCGTGGAGGCACTGCGCGTCGTCGATGCTTCAGTCATGCCTAACGTGCCTGGCGGCAATACCAATGCGCCCACGATCATGATCGCGGAGAAGGCGGCCGACATGCTGCGTGGGCGCCTGCTGCCGCGCGCACAGGTCTAGGAGAGACAGATGAGGAATCTGCAGGACAAGGTCGCCTTCGTGACCGGCGGCAGCAGCGGTATCGGTCTTGGCATCGTCAAGGTCCTGGCCGAAGAAGGCATGACGGTCGCATTCAGTTACCGCAACGCCGCGCACCGCGAAGAGGCGCTGGCCTATTTCGCCAGCCGTCCGCGGCAGCGCGTCCATCCGGTCGAGCTGGATGTGACGGATCGCGCGGGCCTCGCCCGCACGGCCGACTGGATCGAGCGGACACTGGGCCCTGTGCAGCTTCTGGTCAATAATGCCGGCGTAGGGGTCCATGGCCTCGTCGAGCGCGCCACCTATGACGACTGGGACTGGGTACTGAGCGTCAATCTCGGCGGCGTGGTCAACGGCATCGTCACCTTTCTGCCGCGCATGCTGGCGAGCGGTCTGGACTGCCATATCGTAAACGTATCTTCCATGGGCGGGGTGGCGGCCCTGGGCGCGGTGGGACTGTACGCCACCTCGAAATTCGCAGTGGTCGGGCTGACCGAAGCACTGCGCACCGATATGATCGGGCGCAAGATTGGTGTTTCGGTCTATTGCCCCGGGCCGGTACAGTCGAACATAGCCGACAGCGAGCGCAGCCGGCCCCAATCGTTGGCGCTTACCGGCTACCGCGCGGAAGACGCCGCAGCCGGTGCCCCGCCGCCGGATTTCATGCAGCGTGCCATGAGCCCGGTTGAGGCCGGGCAGCATGTGCTGCGCGGCATCCGTGCCAACGCGCTCTATATCTTCAGCCACCCCGAATTCCGCGAGGTCATGGCCGCGCGCCACGCCGCCATCATGGCCGCGGTTCCGAACGATCCGATCGATCAAGCGCGGGCCGATTCCATCCGCTGGATTCTCTCCAATCCAATCTACAGCGCAGGGGCCTGATCGGTCCCATCGCGCCTCACGAAGGGCGGCACATGAAGGACTTTGCCAACAAGACGGCCTTCATCACCGGCGGCGCGAGCGGCATCGGCCTGGGCATCGCCACCGCGCTGCTGGAGGCCGGCGCGCAGGTGGTGATCGCCGACATCGAAGCGGCGCATCTTGCCGAGGCGAAG
>JAJYTL010000100.1 GCA_021793055.1 Pseudomonadota bacterium | reverse complement strand
AAATCCGAAAGCGATTGGCGGGTGCGCATCGATCCAAGTACTCTCTTCACGGGGTGTCTCCTCGCTGATGCCGGCGCCAACCGGCATTGGTTTGCATTGCCTCAGCGAGGAGGCACCCCACAAAATTTTCCAGAAATTATAAGACTTCACCGACGGCGGCTGGCCCCGGCAGGTTGAATATGTGATGCTGGAGGTAAGAAAGGTCGTCAATAAAGGGGCCATAAAAGAGCGACATCGCAACAATTGGTCTCGATCTGGCGAAGAACGTCTTCCAGGTGCACGGCATAGATGCGGCAGGCAAGGTTGTTGTTCGGCGGCAGCTCAGGCGGGGAGAAGTCATCCGCTTTTTCGCTGCCTTGGCTCCTTGCCTGGTCGGCATGGAGTCCTGTGCCTCATCGCACTTCTGGGCGCGAGAGATTTTGGCTCTCGGGCATAAGGTAAAGATGATGCCGCCAGCCTATGTGAAGCCGTACGTCAAGCGCGGCAAGACCTATGCGGCCGATGCCGAGGCGATTTGCGAAGCAGTGACGCGTCCGACGATGCGGTTTGGGGCGATCAAGTGGAAGGAGCAGCAAGCGGTTCTGATGTTGCACAAAGCGCGAGAGTTGTTGGTTCGCCAACGGACAATGCTGACGAACGCGATCCGCGCGCATCTTGCCGAGTTTGGCATGATTGCGGCTCAAGGTCCCGGTGGTCTGGCGCTACTGCTGTCGGTATATCGGGAAGATGCTGGGCAGATGCCGGTCCTCGCGCGAGAGGCGATCACCATCCTCGTCGATCAGTGCCAGCATGCCCAGCAGCAAATCGCTGTGCTGGAGGCGAAGATTCTGGAATGGCATCGTGCCGATCCGGCGAGCAAACGATTGGCAACCATCCCTGGTGTCGGATCGGTTACAGCGAGTGCGATTGCGGCCAGCGTTCCGGACGCATCGCTGTTCCGCTCAGGGCTGTTCCGCTCAGGACGGCAGTTCGCGGCCTGGCTTGGCCTGACACCGAAGGCTCATTCGAGCGGTGGCAAGGAGAGAGCCTTGGGAATCAGCAAACAGGGTGACGGCTATATCCGCCGGCTTCTCGTGGTCGGCGCGACAGCCGTCCTGCGGTATGCGCGTCAGGACAACGACCGAAAGGCATGGGCTGCCCGATTGCTCGCTGGCAAGTGGCCGAAGGTCGTGGCGGTTGCCCTTGCCAACAAGACCGCTCGTCTCGCTTGGGCGATGCTCAAGCGCAACGAAATCTACATTGCGCCAAGGGCTGCATAGCTATCCTGGTCACCGGCGTTATCACAGAATGCGCCGGGGTGCTGAAAGGAGATGACGAACCGGCTATGTCCGGGGACCGGAACACCCCTTGGGGTCAGAGCGCCACTTGGAGCGCGCAATAATGATTGGAAGTCGATCCGCGGACTTCATCTTGGCCAGCGAGATGCTCGCGCAAACAGGCCCTAGACATGACTGCACATAGCCACCTCTCATCCCGATCTTCACCCTTGCGCTCCAGCCGCCGTCCTGACATGAACCGAGGACGATTGGAAATTGTTATGCAGCCCCATTGTCGTAGAGCTTCAGCCTTCCGCTCCCGCCGCATAATAAGTTGGGGTGAGGCCTAGGGTGTCCTTCACCCACGCCGTCGCCGCACCGTTCGCAAGCAGTGCCTGCGCCATCGTCCGTCCCGCTTCCGTGATGAGCTTAGGCGTAACATAGCTCTCCAGCATCGCGACCGTTTCCTTCGGCGGCGTCTCGAACCAATCGCTGAGGCAGGCAATACCGTGCGGCGTAAAACGCCAGAGCTTGTCGGCATCCTTCATTAGCGCGTCCTCACGCGACAGAGCGCGCGGCCGCGTATCGTGGCCATCTACGATTGCAACGATTCGGCCGATATAGTTCTCGGCCATGCCAAGTCGCTCCAACTCACTGCGGGAGATGCGCACGCTCTCGATCTCGTGAGCCCGCTGAAGCTCCGGATATTTTGCATTTGGACCGATTGCGAGAGTCAACTTCTCTTCGGAAAACATCTTCCACCCCACGTCGTGCAGAAGAATCGCCGGCAGCACGATATCTGCCTCCACATCGGGATGCACGCGCAGTAGTGCGATTCCAAGACGATACGAAATCAGCGTGTGCTCGTCGTTCGACCGCACGTCGAGCCACGGCCTAGCCGCCAGCCAAATCTCCGTATCGCGTTGACGCAAAAGTTTATTCATGGCGCGCCGGTCTCGTACGACAGATAGATCGTCTTGTATTCCAGGTAGGACTCGACGCCATACCGGCCCTTTTCACGGCCAACGCCGCTTTCCTTCATACCGCCGAACGGCACATCGTGGCGCGATCGGTGGATGTTATTAACCCAGATGGAACCCGCCTCGATTTCCTCCGCCATCGTGAGACCTGTCATCAAGTCTTTCGAAAAGACGAAGCCTGCTAGGCCATACCGCGTCGCGTTGGCCGATTTCAGCGCCTCGGCACGATCGTCGAACGGGGCCACGCCCACCACCGGCCCGAAGGTCTCCTCCGTCATTATCAGCATCGAGCAATCCGCATCCGCTATCACCGTCGGCCTCATGAACCAGCCGCCGTCGTATATGCCCCCGGTCAAACGGTCCCCGCCCATCACGATCCGCGCACCCTTCTGTCGTGCGTCCGCCACCTGCGCTTCGCAGTTGCGATAGATCTTTTCGTTGACCAGGGGGCCAAGCGCGCACGCGGAGGCCAGACCGTCTCCAACATCTAGCTTCGCAACCTCCCGCCCAAATCCTTCGAGAAACGCCTGGTAAACCGGACGCTCGACATACACGCGGTTGACCCGATAGCAGAACTGCCCGGAATTCGCGAACGCATGGCGCGCGATGGTCGCGGTCGCCGCCGCGACATCGGCGTCGGCGCATACGATCGCCGGACATTGCCCTCCGAGTTCGAGCGTTACCCGTTTCATCGTTTCAGCCGCTGCGGCAGCAATCGCCTTGCCGGCAGCGGTCCCGCCGGTGAACGCGACCTTTCTTGGCGTCGGATGTCTGACCATGTCCATCCCAATGGCGCGGCCGCGTCCAGTCACGACATTGAAGCAGCCGGCCGGGAACCCCGCGTCGTGAAGTAACTCGGCCAGCATCAGCGTCGAGAGCGGCGTATCCTCTGCGGGCTTTGCCACCACGGTGCAGCCGGCGATCAACGCGGCGCCGAGCTTGAACGTCAGGAGGGTAATCGGATAGTTAAACGGAGTTATGGCGATCACCACGCCGACCGGCTCGCGCGTCACAATCACCTTTTCGCCGGCAACGCCGGTTAGCGGCATTTCGGCGTGGATACGTAGTCCTTCCTCGGCATAGACATCGAGAAGGTCGGCTGATCGTTGGATTTCCGTCACCGAGCCGGACAAGGGGCGACCGAGTTCTGTCGTCAGCACCCGACCGATGCGATCTGCGCGCTCGCGCATCAACTGCGCCGCTTTTTTTTGAAGCTGCGCCCGCTCGGCAACAGGGGTTTTCCTCCAGGTCGCAAACGCCCGCTCGGCGGCGCGGATCGCGATGTCGGCATCGTCCGCGTTACCGGTTGGCACGGTATCGACTATCTCGCCCGTGGCGGGATTGGTAACCTTCTGCCGGGCGCCGGATTGCGCTGGCGTCCATTGACCGTCGATGAACATATCCATGCCCGGACCCCGCCCAGTCAAATAACGTGAAGGAGAAGCTCCGCGCGGGTTCTGCCGAGACATTCGCC
Organism: Pseudomonadota bacterium; assembly: GCA_021793055.1. Classification (GTDB taxonomy): domain Bacteria; phylum Pseudomonadota; class Alphaproteobacteria; order Ferrovibrionales; family Ferrovibrionaceae; genus JAJYTL01. The sequence continues at coordinate 5,906 of JAJYTL010000100.1, read as the reverse complement.
CGCCATCTTTCGCGCCACATCGGTTTCGATCAGCATGATTTCGGCCTCAAGCTGCTCAGCATATTGGTGCGGTGTCTTTCTGAACCAGTCGCAGGCCACGGCAACTCCCGTGGTCGTATACCGCCACAATTTGTCGGCATCGCGCACCAGCCGCTCTTCGAGCGTGCGCGACCGTGGACGCGTGTCGTGACCATCGATGATCGCGGCGACTGCGGCGATAATCCCCTCACTCCAACCAGTCTTCCGCAGCACTTCGCATGCCAGCCGTACGCCTTCCTTCTCATGAAGGACCCGAATGTCTGACTGCATTCCGCCGGGCCCAAAGCCCTTGTCGACAATGTCGGCCATGTCGAACGAATGCCAGCCAATGTCGTGAAGCATGATGGCCAACAGAACGACGTCTTCGTTCGCCTTTGCATAGAGCGTCAAAAGCCTCTCGCCGAAGGCAAACGAGATCGGGACATGGACGTCGTTCTTCCGCGCCCGAAGATAGGGTTCGGCGGCACGCCAAACCGGATCGTAGCGCTTGCCTCTGTGCCTGCGACCATGCACTGGCTGTTCCGTGTTGAGCGGCGGATTCATGCATTCACCCCAAATTCTCCTCGGGGCGCGCGGCAACATCCGCCGCCTCATACATCCGTGTGAATTCATCCACGGCTACCCGGGCGAATTCCGTCGAATAGAGGTGAAGCTCCACCTCCTTTATCGCGCCTCTATTGTGCAGCTTCTGCCTCAGGCGCGTAACGAAGGCGTCGTCGGCGACGCGATCGCGCATCGGCTGCCCCTCACGGTCCAACGACGACCAGCCTTGCGTCGGGATCAAAAACACGAACGGCCCACGAGCAGCATTGAGGCGCTCGCCGATGACATCGGCCGCCTGCTCGAGCTCCTTCGGCGCGGTTCGGACTTGCACGCGCATCACGTCCTGCACGTAACGCGCGCGACCCTTGACCGCCTCCAGCCTCTCGGAACGGCCACCGAGGCTCAGCATGTCAAGGCCGCAGGGCGCCAGAACCACAGGGATGCCGCGCCGTGCCGCAGCCGTCAGACGACCGGGCCCCGGATCCCGGTTTCCCGCGTACAGATTTTCGATCACGCCGCCGGTGCAAAGGTCAAGAGCGCCCGCGAACAGGCCCTCGGCAATCATCTCCTCCATGGCGCGATCGCCGACGCCCTGTGCGTGAAACACGACCGGCTGAAAGCCGCCTTTTTCCAGCATCATCACGGCCGCCTGCACCGCCATTTCCGCGAACCCGAACGACGATACCGCGACCAGCGGGCGCTCGATGTGGAAATCCGTCCGGCCACCCATCTCCACCATGCCACAAATTGCGCCGACGGCATTGGCAATCTGTACCTTGAGCAGCGGATTCATCCGCACGACATCCAAAATCGTGTTGTGCATCTGGATGTCATGGGTTCCGACTAAGCGCCTGATGTATTGCGGATGGCCGGCGATCGGCGACGCCATCACTTTCGGTAGCCCGAAGGGAAGCTTTTGCATCACGCTGGTGGCCACCAGCGCTGATGTCGCGCCGCCGATACCGAGTACGCCATGCACCCGGTTATGTGCTCGCAGATCATCGATGATCGCGGCGATTCCGGCGATCTGGTTATTCGTAGCCCGCTCGCGGTCCGTCTGATATAGGCGCCGCACCTCCGCAATCGGCAAGCCTCCCCGGTGCGCCACCTCGCCGCATGTTACGTCGCCATCTACGGCGGGTTGCGCCTCCATACTGAAGTCGATCAGGATCGGCGTGTGGCCTCGTTTGCGAATCAACTCCTTTACGAAGAGGATGTCCTCCCCGCGCGTGTCCAGATTGCAAATAATGACGATGCTTCTTTGCACTCTCGCTTCCGTCTAGATGAACTGCCGACCGCCATCGACGATGATCGTCTGACCGGTAACAAAGCCGCTGAGCGCCGAGGCCAGCCACAGGCAGGCCCCGACAATGTCCGCCGGTTGGCACGCCCGATGGAGCGCACCCCGCGAAACGCCATAATTCTCCGCGTCCCCAATCGCTGCCCTGCTGGCCTCGGTCAGCGTGAACCCGGGCGCAATAGCATTGACGTTGATCCCATAGTCTCCGAGTTCACGCGCCATCACCCGCGTCATCGCTATGACGCCACCTTTCGAGGCGACATAATGCATCCAAAGGGGCGAGCCGCTGAACACCGTGGCAGAGGCGATATTGATGATTCTTCCGCCGCGCTCCTTCATATGCGGGTAAACCGCCTTGACGCAGAGAAACGCGCCCTTGACGTTCACGCTCATGACGCGGTCCCATTCCTCTGCGGTTATTTCGAAAAACGGCTTCCGCACAAGGCCTGCATAGATGGCAGCGTTATTGACGAGAATGTCAACTCTGCCTCGCGCCCGCGCAACCTCTTCGACCATTCCGCGCACCGACGCTTCGTCCGATACGTCGACCTCAACCGCGTGCGCGCCACCCAGCCCTGCCAAACCCTTCGCCGCCATAGCGGCCGCGGCGCCATTAATATCGGCGATCGTCACGTGGGCCCCGGCCCGCACCAGCCCCTCGGCAAACGCGAGACCGAGCCCGCCTGCCGCGCCTGTCACGACGGCGGACTTTCCCGCCAAGTCAAGGTCCGTCATCTCAGTCCCCCTTGCTCCTGCGGCTTGCGCCCAAACCGCCGCGATCGCGCACTCAATACCGCCCCGGAACTATTCGCAATTGCCACGCGCCGGCTCGGCGACGCCAGCGTTACTGACGGAACAGCCTTGCCATCTGGTCGACGATATAATCGGAATCGGCATCCTCCCGCGGCGCGAAGTACTTAGCGCCACGCGCCTGCACCCAGATGACGTTTTCCGGAAACGGAAGATCACGATCGATCACCCATTCCATATCCTGGGGCGCGCCGTAATGCCGTTCGACATTCGACGCGACGCGGACGAGCTCGATAATTTCCGCATCGTCTAGACACGCGGCATTTTGCAGATGATCCGGAACGTCGGCTTTGGCCGTCCCGGTTCCGGTCGATACCACATATCGCGGCTTGGTGCTGATCTTCCGTTCGATCGTCAACGTGGATTTATTCACGATAAACGAATCCGGCGTGATCTCACCGCTCACCATGCTCTCGCCGAGGCCCCAATTTCCCTCGATGACGGCGTGGGCGGGATCCCCCGTCGTCGGCACCACGGTCAGGATGACGCCCGCACTTTTCGCATTGACCATTTTGATCACGCCGACGCCTATCGGCGCCTTGTCCACCGGCATACTCTTTTCCAGGCGGAACGCTATGGCCCGCGTATTGAACGTGCTCTTCCACACATCGCGAACGGCATTCAAGACTTGGTCGGCACCGCGAATGCAGAGATACGTCTCCATCTGCCCCGGCATGCTGATGGCACCGCTTGAGCGCACCGCCACCGCCATGTCCGGAGCATTAAATCTGGCGCACAGGGTCTCGTAGTTCCGTACGATTTCCGCCGCCATCTCGTCGGGCAGTGGAGTCTCGGTCATCATCTCCCGGACCGCAAGGCTCGCTTCGATTTGGCTTCTCACGTCCCTCTTTATATCGCCGCCCTTGGCCGCGAAATAGCCGGCAATGCGCGCGCCGAGACCGGTCATTTGCATATAGGCTTCAAGGCCGTCGACCGAGATCGCGAAGCCCGGAGGCACATGCATGCCAAGCCTGGTCATTTCACCAAGACTGGCGCATTTCCGTCCAACGACTTCTATGTGTTCCTGTCCGAGTTCATCCAAAACATAGATGCACTTCCTGGCCATCGCGACTTCCTCCAAACGGCTTCTTCGCCCGTCGGTAAGCGGCCGAACCCGCCCCGCGAGCCTATTGATCCTGCGGAGGGTCTGAATTCCTCCGGCCCCGACTCCGCCGCGGACCGCTGCGGTAGCAAACCGGCGGACCGCAGCAGCGATCCGCCGATTGTTGCGTGCTGGTCACTTATCGAGAATGAACAGAGCCCCCATGTTCGTGTCCATCCTAATTCGCTGGCCAGTCTTGATCTTCTCCGTCCCGACGAACACATTCATCAACACCGGGATGCCGTACTCGCGGCCAACGATCGCCGCGTGCGACAGAGAGGCGCCGCGGTCTACGACCACGCCCTTGATGAACGAAAACACCGGCGTCCAGCTTGGCGATGTGGTCGCGGCGACCAAAATTTCGCCCGGTTGAACGTCGGCGAGTTCGTCCTCGCTCATAATGACGCGCGCCGGCCCCTCGGCCACGCCAGGCGATCCGCAGGTGCCGTGCAGATCTGCCTTGAGCTCCGCCCGCACCACCGGCATGGCCCCTACCACCACTTTCAACGCGATCGGGTCGTTGGATTTGACGAGCACCCCCATGGCTTGGTCCATGTCGAAGCCATCGGCGAGAATGACGGGCGGGTTCGGCGTCTTGCACCAGGACTGCCAGGCAGCGCGACGGGATTCAACAGTGGGCCGCAGATCGAATTGCTCCGGCGCGAGCATGACCTTCCGTATCTCCTCGGGAACGACAAAGAATATGTCATCCGCCGCCTTTATCGTCCCCGCGGCAACTAGCCTCTTGGCGATCCCGAGCGCAGAGCGGCGCATCAGGGCGTGCATATACAAATCAAGGTAATGATCGTGCTCTTCGCTGAACACACCCGACTTCTGCGCCAGGCGCAGCAGTGTCGTGAACCAGCCCTTCTGCTCGGGCGCGATTTTGGCGAGCACTTCCTTTTCCGCAGCCTCGCGTTCATCTCTGAGCCGGGCCCTTTCCTCCTCGAGATTGAACACGCCCCCCTTGACGATAAACTGCTTCATGTTCGTCAGCGGTGGCGCTGGGTCTTCGATCCAGGTCGGCATGTTCATCTCGGACATGCGCTGCATGCGCCAGCCATCCTCCTTCAGGAATGCCAAAAATCCGCGCATGAAGTCCTGGCCGTGCGGAGCGGCCTCGATATTCTTGGCTAGATCCTTCGGCTCACTTTTTAGAACAACATCAGCAAGCCCGAGTTCCGTGGCCTCTTTAGAGAACTCCCAGATCCGCTTGTCGACTTGCAGGACTTTATTGTCGAAGCCCGTAATCAACTTGTGAAACAGTGGGTTAGTGTCGTCGATCTGCAGCAGGTCGCGGCACATGTTCTCGAATAGAATATAGGCTGTGAAGGTGCCGTACATCATGTACATGTGGATTTCCCACATGCGCCGACATACGTTGATTGTCTGCTCGAAATTGTCGAGGAGTTCGATGTTGGTCGCGGCGTCGACGTCGACGCCCTTCAGCTCTTCATAGCGCCCAAGAATCTCATCGAGCTGGCGTTTCCACAAGCCGTCGTAATCGTCGATAAACGGCCTGATCGCCACACGGAAGCGCTCTTCACGTCGCTTCCGTTCGTCCTCCGACTTGACCAGAAGCAGGGTAAGGTAGCCACCGCCGTTTTTGAACCGCCAATCCCACCCTTTCACCGTCGGCAACGACAGCTTTTCCGCACCATACTGCATGCCGTGCCGGCAGAAATTGATCCAGAACCATCCGAACAGGGGCGTCCACGGTGGAACCGAATGAGTGCCGTCAAGAAACCACGCGGGCGACTGAGCGAGGTCAGCCTTTTCGTCAAATTCGAAGCCAGGAACCACGGCTGATAATCCGGCCGCTTCACGTCCATTTGCCATTGCCATTTGCGTCCTCCAATGCTGCTTCTTTTTCATTTTCTCAATCGCGGTGACGGCAGTTCATCCGCGTCGGTTTTCTCAGGAACCCGCTCCCCGAGGCAGCTATGCTTTACAGCGTCGGCCCGCCTTAGCAGTGACTGCCTGCGATCTACGCTCGTGAGGTTCGAAATGTTGACCGCCCACGTTGTGGCTCCAATCTTCAGCGCTGCAGCTCAAATTACTAATGATACTGGTTGAACAGGCCGCTCTTTAGGCGCATACTAAAATGTATGT
>JAJYTL010000099.1 GCA_021793055.1 Pseudomonadota bacterium | reverse complement strand
CCGCTCAGAACCGCTTCGGGATGGGTCGCGGCGATACGGTGCAGGATAACGGTATAATTGGAGGTCTTCGTCGGCACGGCGCTGTAATAAACCGGCGCCACGCCGTGCTTTTTCAAGATGTCGTTGACTTCCTGAGCCTGCGGCCCATCGAAGTCGTTCGTGCCGTAAATGATCGCCACCCGCTTCAGCTTCATCTGCAGCAGCAGCTTGGTGATCGAATCGGCCCAGAACCGGGTCACCAGATCCGAGGTCTGCACGATATAGGGATTGTTCGGGGTGAAGAATTTACGGCTCGTTCCGAGCGGGTTCACCAAAAGCGTCTTGTGCGCTTGCGCGATCGGAACCGCCGGCGCCGTGAGGAATGAACTGGCGTCCGAAACAAGTACGTCGACCTTGTCGTCGATCAGCTTGTTGATCATCACGGTAACCAGACTCGGATCGCTCTGGTCGTTGTAACACTTGAACGTGATCGGCAGCCGCTTACCGTAGGTCTTTACATAAACGCCGCCGTGGCTGTTGACCTCGTTCTTCCAGAACGCGAGCCCGCGATGGAGCTGCATCGACTGGAAAGACAGAAAGCCCGTCTTGGCATACAGGCATCCGACGGTGATGGCCGCCGGCGCCTTGGGGGCCGCATAGGCGGCTGTGGTGCCGAGCAGGGGTACCGCGGCGAGCAGCCCAAGCAAGCGGAAAAGCCCTCTCGGCGAGCGCTTCGCGTGGTGAGCCGGGGCGCGGCCCAGGCCCTCTTTTCTCTGGAAAAATCGTTTCATAACTGAGTCCCTTCCGTTGTGCGTGACAACTTGCGCTACTCCGAGCGCGCCAATCGGTCTCAGAGCACCTCAAGCTGGTCGGGCATGGGGTTCCTCCTCCGTGTTCTTGCTTATTCGGCCGCCCTTATGCCCAAGCGGTCCTGTCGCGATCAATCGATCACGATCGCGCCGATATTGATAATATTTCGACCGTCGCGCAACAAGCAAAACCAAGCCGCGACGCGCGAAATGACCGACCGCATCCCGCCGCGGCGCCGGCCGGAACGACGATATTGCCGCGCAGCAAAGTCCTCGCCGCCGGACCCGAGCGCGCCGACCGCCGTCGCGCGTGCCGGGTCGATCTTTCGGAAATCCAGCCCGCCCGGGCCTTTCGCCAAAGCCGGTCCGAGGTTCTAGGACGATTGTCCGGCCGCTCGCCCTGCGCGGCAGACCGGGCCGGCCTACCGCGGCGCAGCACAGGAACCGCGGATTACTAACTCGGCCGGGAAGCGGACATGCCGCGGTGCAGCGTCGCGCTCCCGCTCGATCCGGCCGACCAGTAGCTCGGCCGCGACCTTACCCACCTTCTCGTAATCCCACTGCACCACGGTGATTGGCGGTGTCATCATCTGCGCGAGGTCGGAATCGCAACTGCCGATGATCGAGAGATCGTCGGGCACGCGAAGCGAATGCGCACGCGCGGCCCGCAGCACACCGGGCAGCATCGCAATGCCGCCGGCGATAATCGCCGTGGGGGCCGGATTCTGGCCCATCAGACTGGAGGTTTCCACGAATCCGAAATCGGCGCCAAAGCTTTGCGTCCGGATGAACCGCGGGTCGGGCGTGATCCCGCGCGCACGGTAGGCATCGTGGTAACCGCGGACGCGCTCCACCGCAGGACGCGTCGTCTCCTCCCCCGTGATGAGCGCGATGCGGCGGTGACCGAGGTCCAGGAGATGCTCGACGGCCCGGCGGATGCCCTCGCGGTGCGCGACCAGAACGGCATCGAACTCCGTCGGGTTGTGGCGATCCAAAAGCACCGCCGGCATCTGCAGCGCTTGCCGCGCCCGCAGCAGCATCGGATCGGCTTCGGATGCCGTTGTCATGATGACGCCATCCATGCGGCGCCGGGACAGGACACTTAGGATTTCGAGCTCCCGTTCCGGGCGCCCTTCCGATCCAGCGAGCATGACGGCATAGCCCGCCTCGTGCAGCACGTCCTGCGCCGCCTTGACGAAACCCGCCAACACCGGAACCATGAGGCTTCGGATCACGACGCCGACGACGCGGGTGGCGCCGCGCCGCATGCTTTGCGCAAGCACGTCGGGGTGGTACTCGAGCTCTCGGATCGCCCGCTCGACACGGATGCGCAATTCGTCGCCGACCGATTTATTGCCGTTGAGAACCCGCGACACCGTGCCCAACGACACGCCCGCCTTGCTCGCGACATGCTTAATCGTGATCCGCGCCGTCGAACCGCCTTGCCGATTTTTCATGTGATGATGTTATCGGGCTCCGTGCCTTACCTGGAAGTAAAAACGTTTCATTTCGGCAACGTCGTCCGAACCGGCTGCGGATCGATCGGCAACGGATCGGAAAGCCCCGTTGGAACGGAAACGCCCGGCAGGCTGACGATAATGGCCCCCGCCTTGCGCCAATCGGCGACGGGAGGACTGTCCGCCAACTGCCAAACTTCCGTGCCCATCCTTATCGCCTCCTCCAAGAAGCGGCCATGCCGGTACTTGCCATCTTCGGAACGACAATCCCCCCCGCCGCCCTCCGATAACCATTATTTCTTGCATCCTTAGGGCCAAGCTGGCGGCTAACATCGCCCGGCCGATGCTTTAAACAATCTGGAATTCCCCCCGGCGCTAACCGCAACGATTCGGGTCGCGACCACGAGAGCGGTTCACATTGCGGGGATCGGATGGCCTACACGGGCGGGCACCGGATTGCGGCGCCGCACTCGAAAATGTTCGGCCGCCGCTTGCCGTCTTAGCGATCCACGGCATCCGTTTTAAACTCGATCCCTGGAATGCGTTGCCATCTGGCGCTCGGCCCGGCGATCTTGCCCGTCAGGCGGCCTCGCCGACCCCAGAACCGAATCCAAGCGAGGGGCCATGAAAGTTCTGCTGATCGTCTACCATTCCACAACCGGCGGCACCGAACAGATGGCGCGCGCGGCCCGGCACGGGGCAGCGACCGAATCCGGCGTAACCGCGCGATTGATTCCCGCCGCGAAGGCCGGCCCGGATGATGTTCTGGCATCGGACGGCTATATCTTCGCGACGCCGGAAACCCTTGCGGCGATGGCCGGGCTGATGAAGGATTTCTTCGACCGCACATACTATTCAGCGCTTGATCGTATCAATGGGCGGCCCCATGGCACGCTTGTCTGTGCCGGCAGCGACGGCACGAACGCCGTGCGGCAGATTTCCCGTATTGCCACGGGTTGGCGTCTGCGTCAGGTGGTCGACCCGATCATCGTATGCACCCATGCCCAAACCCCGGAGGCGATCCTCGCGCCCAAGATTATCGGAAATGACCAGCTTGATCGGTGTACGGAAATGGGGCGAACGCTCGCGGCGGGAATGGCGATGGGCGTATTTTGATGTCCGGCCCCCGGCGATCAAGTCGCTTCAGAATTATCGGAGATGCGTGGTTTAATGTTCCTTCACGGCGAGGCCGCCACCGAGGAGGTGGCGAGCGGTTCATGCTGCGGCCCGCGCCGTAGGGGTGGAAACATAGCCGACCGGAGAAGGAAGCATGGCCGAGCATAAATGGCAGATTAGCGGCGATTACATGGAAAGTTGCAACTGCGACTATCTGTGCCCGTGCGTCTATACCAATCCTCAGGGCGGTGCGACGCTCGACAACTGCACCGCGGTTCTTGTGTTCCGCATCAACAAGGGGCGGAGCGGCCAAGTCAGCCTCGACGGGCTGTGCTTCGCGCTCCTCATCCGTTCCGGCAAGGTCATGGGGGACGGCAATTGGGCCTTCGCCTGCGTCGTCGATGAACGCGCCGATGCCGCGCAACGGTCGGCTCTGTCCGCAATCGTCAGCGGCGAAGCGGGCGGCACGCCGGGCATGATACGGAGCGCATTGGTCAGCGACTTCCGCGGCGTGGCGTTCAAGCCGATCGACTTTCGCATGAGCGGGCTGACGCGCTCGGTATCGATCCCAGACGTGGTGTCCTTCGAAATCGAGGGCGTGGCGTCGCGCAACCGCAGCGGCGAGCCGTTCTATATCGACAACACGGCGCACCCCGCCAATCGGCGGCTGGCGCTGGCGCGCGCAAAGCGGCTATGCGTGCGCGGATTCAGCCTGGATATCGACATCGCGGGCAAGGGCAACAACGGGCACTTTGCTCCCTTCACCTGGGCGGCCTAGATGTCGGACGGCAGCGCACCACGGCAGCTATTGCAGCGGGAGCGCGTCATCATCCTGCTGGCGGTCACGGGCGTAACCGCTCTCTCCTGGCTGTACCTGCTGCAACTCGGTCACGGCATGCCGGACATGGTACGCGCGGCGATGCCGATGTCGCCACGCTGGACGCCCGCGACCTTTGCACTGACCTTCGCCATGTGGGCGGTGATGATGGTCGGCATGATGCTGCCGAGCGCCGCGCCGATGATCCTGACCTTTTCCGCCTTGCGCCGGCGCGAGGCGGAAGCGGCGGCGCGGATTCCACCGACATTGCTCTTCGCGTCCGGTTATCTCCTGGCGTGGAGCGGATTTTCGCTGTTGGCCACGCTGCTCCAATGGATGCTGGACCGGCTGGCGCAGTTCTCGCCCCTGCACATGACTACCAACGCGCCCCTCGGCGGCGCGCTGTTCCTGCTCGCGGGCCTGTACCAGATGACCCCCCTGAAGCAGGCCTGCCTGCGCCATTGCCGCTCGCCCTTCGCGTTCCTGTTCAACCGCTGGCGCGACGGCTGGACGGGCGCGCTGCGCATGGGGCTCGACCACGGTGGGTATTGCCTTGGCTGCTGCTGGCTGTTAATGGCGCTGCTGTTCGTGGTCGGCGTGATGAATCTGCTGTGGGTGGCGGCGATCGCGCTGTTCGTCTTCGCCGAGAAGCTGCTGCGCGGCGGCACCTGGATCGCGCGAATCAGCGGCATCGCGATGGCCGGATACGGTATCTGGCTTATGATTCAGGCCTGAATTCAAAAGCGCCCATCGTCGCCGCATATCCACGCCGCCAAGAGCGGCGGCACCCTCGCGACATATCGCCCATTAAGGCCGGCGAATACCGGGAAATCGCAACGGCAGCGGCGGCCGGCGGCAGCGGACACCGCAACGGAAAGACCCCTCAGACCTTAATCGTAAGCCAAGTCGCGCCGGTGAGAACGGAGCGGCTGGCGACGAAGCCGGTGCCATTCCCGTCCCGGCCGCCGGCCGACCAATGACGCCGGCATAATGCCTATCACGGCGTGCGGTTTTGCGCGCCCCAATGTCGTTCGAGATTGGCGATCAGCGCTGGGCTGAAATGGCAATATGCCTGCTCACGGGCATAAACTGCCATGTAGCTGCGGAAGAGATCGAGCGGCTCCTGCCCCACGCGGATGGCCCGACGGTTGCCGGCGGCGCTCACGACACCCGAGCTGGCGAAGCCGTCGACCACCTTCGCCAGCGCATCGTCCAGCGCAACGGGCGGCACCACCTCGTCGCAGACGAGACGCCCTTCCGGCGTGTCGCAATCAAGCCGTCGGCCGTAGAGGATGGCTTGGCGCGCGATGCGGTCGCCGGTGAAACGCCAGAGGCGCATATTCGATGCACCGGGGATGATCCCCTCTTTGCGCGCGGGCAATGTCAGATAGGCGTCGCTCGCCGCCAGGACATAATCCGTGACCAGCAAGATCTGGCATCCGCCGCCGATCGCAAACCCGTCGACCGCCGCGATCCAAGGCTTTTCGGTGGTGCCACCGTAAATCTCTTCGGGACCGATATCGGGCCGCGCGACGCCGCGATAGATTTTATTGACGACGCCCATATCCCGTCGCATGTACCAAAGGTACGAAATCCGACCGTGGTACAGATGGGTCAAATTGATCCCGGCAGAAAACAGGCGCTTGCCGCGGAATTTCGGATGGTCGACTGCGGCGCCGCGCACGACGACAATATCGCTTGAGGGATCAAGGATGGCGAGATCCGCCGCGATCTCGAAGCCGTCGAGCGTGGCCTCGTCCTCCGCGTTAAGAAAACGCGGGTTCCGCAACGTGATAAACGATGCGTGCCCGCGGCGTTCCAGGGTAGCCCCCTCAAGTTCCAGCGTTCCGCCGGAGAAATATTCATCGCGCCGTTCCAGCGCCTCGGCTCGCGGTAGGAGCATCGCATGGCAGAGATGCGCGCCGACAACGGGATGCGCGAGGACACGAGCGAGAAAAATTCCCTGGTCGATCTCGACGCCGTCCTTATCGCGCTGTGGGATGCCGCGCTCCGCCGCGAGACGCTTCGTATCCGGCGTCAGTCCCGGCAACAAGGCGGCGGCGTCCAGTACCAGAGATTCAATCCGCTTGAATCCCGCGCAATCGTTGGTCAGCCGGCGATAGACCGCCTCCGCATGGCGCGCCAGGAAGCGCTCGCGTGACATCCGGTCGCATTCGAGCAGCAGGGCCGCAGCAGCAGCCTCTTGCGCCGTGCGTTGGGGCTTCCGGGGCAACTTTTGCAGCAAATCGTCTCCCAGCCGCCATTGCCGCGAAAACCGATCGGCGTCCGCTTGGTAATCGCCGCCGATCGCGCCGGCGCCCGCGAGCCAAGCGGCTACCGTTTCGCCCGGCAAACCTGCGCCGCCAAGCACCGCGCTGATGTCGCATCGAGACCGATCGTCGGAAACTGCCATGCTCATTCCTCATGTTGACTCCGGCGCCAATGCCGGACCGGGGCGCTGGTCATCGAAGGTCCTTGCTTGCTCGCGCCGGGCGATGGCAGGCTGAGCAGAATATCATCGAAACTGTCGCCTTAGTGCCGACCGCGCCATATGGGCGCCCCTCAATGTAGTCCCTACGCCAATCCTCACATATCCGGCGCATCTCGTCGAGGCTGGCAAATCAACGGACGCCATCAACGGACATTCAGGCACTCGACGCGGAATTTGCCGTACAATAGTTCGATGAACGCATTATCCGGCATGATCGCACCGGTACCCTCGTTCCGTGGATTGACGCTAAGCTGCGCGATCAGGGCTTCGGGGTACCGGCTGCCTAGTGTCGACATGGCGGTGGCATCTGGTGTTGCCGCCACGATCGGTGACATTTGCCACTTCACGGACCCACAGAAGCTCGTCAATTACCTCGGCCTCAATCCGAGCGTGCGTCAGTCGGGGGAAAGTCCTGCGTATCATGGACGGATCACCAAGCAAGGTCGGGGTCAGACGCGCGGTATGCTCGTTGAAGCAGCCTGGGCCGCGACCCGTTCACAGGGCCTTGTCGGGCGCTTTATCAGCGGATCGCTGCCTGTCGTGGCAAGCATATTGCGGCCGTCGCGACAGCGCGGAAGCTGGCAATGATTGTCTGGCACATGCTGACCAAGGAAGCCGATCACATCTGGGCACGTCCTGCTCTCCTCGCCAGGAAGTTCGGAGCCGTGGAGTTGCGCGCCGGAATGCCTGCGGAGCATGCCAGGCGCGGTATCGCCTACAATTATAACATCCCAGAGAAGCGGGCCTCAGAACGGGCACGGTGTGAAGACGCCGAGAGCGATTATGCCAAGCTCACCTCAGGTTGGCTTACGCGTGGCAAACACTCGCGAGCTTCAAAAGCAAAATTGGCGCCGAGCGCATAAGAAGTCTTGTCTACAACATCCGTGTCGGCGGGTTTGTCGGGACGCGAGAAGTCAAGCACGACGCCGCGGCGATACGCCCACAAGTCCAGATCCTTCGAGATGAACTCCGGTCCCTGATCGACCCGGATCGTTTTTGGAAAGCCGGTTTTGCCACAGACCCGCTCGATCACTTCGACGACGGCCGATCCCCGCCAGTTGAACCGTGGCTCCACGGCAGGTGAGAACCGCGCCAAGGCATCGACGATCGTCAGGATACGGACTTTCGTCGCGTCGAAGAGCTGGTCGTGGGCAAAATCCATCACCCAGACATCGTTCCGGCCGGCGCGCCTAGCGATCCTCCCGCATCCTGGCCTTGCCCCCCGCGGCAGGACGTGAACACGCCCCCCAGCCGGAGCGCGACCCGCGTCTCAGGGGGTCCCTTGATCAAGACTCGGCCGCTTCGTCTCCGGCGGCGGCAAGCCGCCGGATTTCTTCCGCCAGTTACCGAAAGCCTTCCGGCGTGGTTCTCCGATCGCCGCGCCTTCCTCCGCCCGGCGCGGATTGTAAGGCGATCCGCGCTTCCCTGATACGCACGGTCACAAGCGGAGCGGACGCGCCCTGCAGCCGGTTTCCGCCAATTCTCCGTCAATAGAGCGTCTTCAGCGCCTCCGGCGAGAAGTCAGAAAGCTCATCATTCCGTCCGTCGCGGACCTTCAGGGCCCATTGTGGGTCGGCAAGAAGAGCGCGGCCGACTGCGATCAGGTCAAAGTCGCCGCGCTCAAGGCGCATCAGGAGGCTGTCGAGCGAAGCCGGCTTGGAGGTTTCTCCCTTGAAGGCGGCGATGAATTCGCCCGTTAACCCAACGGAACCGACCGTTATCGTCGGCACCCCGGTAAGTTTTTTCGCCCAGCCCGCGAAATTGAGATCCGATCCCTGGAATTCCGGCTCCCAGAAACGTCGCTGCGAACAATGCAGGATATCGGCACCGGCATCGACCAACGGCCCGAGCCAGGTTTCCATTTCGGCCGGCGTTTTTGCGATTTTCGCCGTATAATCCTGCTGCTTCCACTGCGACAAGCGAATGATGATTGGGTACTCCGGGCCGACCTCCTTGCGCACCGCCCGGAGGATTTCGGCGGCAAAGATGCCGCGCGCCTTAAGGTCACCGCCCCACCGGTCGGTGCGCTGGTTCGTGCCATCCCAAAAGAACTGGTCGATCAGATAGCCGTGCGCGCCATGCAATTCGACCGCATCAAAGCCGAGCTCTTTGGCGGCGCCGGCCGCGCTGGCAAAGGCGGCGATGGTATCGGCGATCGCGGCATCCGTCATCGGCTCGGTGAACCGCTGGCCCGGCCCGGAAAGGCCGGATGGGCTATCGACCGGCCCCGGCGGATTCGGCTCGACCGCAGGGTTGTAGGCCGACCCCACATGCCAGAGCTGCGGTGCCATAACGCCGTTCGCCGCATGGACGGTGTCGATCACCCTCTTCCAGGCTTGAAGCGCCGCCTCGCCCCAGAAGAAGGGGATGCCCTGGTGGTTGCGCGAAAAAGGGCGCTTTACCACCGTGCCTTCCGAAATGATGAAGCCGACGGCAGCATCGGCACGGCGGCGGTAGTAGGCGGCGATGTCGTCGGTCGGTATGCCGTCCGGCGCGAACTTCCGTGTCATTGGCGCCATGACGATGCGGTTCCGCAGCTTGAGCGATTTAAATTCAAAGGGACGAAACAATGCCGAATTCTGCATTTCAATCACTCCAAAAAAGGACCAAGCGGGCAAACGGCCGGCAAGATTACCAGCAGCCTTCGCGGCTTGCATCCCTTCCTACGCAATACGCCAAAAGGCCCGGGTTATGGGGCGGGCCGTTCTCTTATGGATCGATGCGATGGACTCGTTGCGAGGCGGCTCGCAACCAGCGTTATCTAAGGCTCGGAACAACTCGATTCCTAACATCGGAGATTATTCCGCCCCCAACACGTTCGCACAACTAATATATTGAAACGAATAACTATTTTGGCGCTTCGGAGCCTGCGGAAATACATCTGGGTCTGATCACTCCTGCGCCATCGCATGTCAGGACGGCGGCTGGAGCGCAAGGGTGAAGATCGGGATGAGAGGTGGCTATGTGCAGTCATGTCTAGGGCCTGTTTGCGCGAGCATCTCGCTGGCCAAGATGAAGTCCGCGGATC
>JAJYTL010000098.1 GCA_021793055.1 Pseudomonadota bacterium | reverse complement strand
GCGCCGGCCCCGGCCGGCGCCTCGGCGTCAAGCGCTACGGCGGCGAGCAGGTCGGCCCTGGCGTCATCATCGTGCGCCAGCGCGGCACCCGCTTCCATCCGGGCAAGAACGTCGGCCTCGGCAAGGACCACACGATCTTCGCCCTGGCCCCGGGCAAGGTCACCTTTCACAACGGGTTCAAGAACCGCACCTACGTTTCCGTGCTCCCCTAGGGAGCCCGATCTTGTCCCCGTCGGGTTGCCGGCCGGGGAGGGGGTCTTCCCGGTTTCCGGTGCAAAGGGCAAGGTGGCGGCGGATCGGCGCGGTCCGCGGCTGCACTCTTGCTCCTGGTTTATAGGATCGGGCTCGATTCGCGCCGCGTCGACGCGCGGCGGGCAAGCTTCAGGCGCGACCGGCGATGAAGTTCCTCGATGAAGTGAAGATTCACGTCGAAAGCGGCGCCGGCGGCCCTGGCGCCGTGGCGTTTCGGCGCGAGAAGTTCCTCGAGTTCGGCGGCCCGGACGGCGGCGACGGCGGCCGCGGCGGCAGCGTCATCGGGCTGTGCGTCGCCGGCCTGAACACCCTGATCGACTTCCGCTACCAGCAGCATTTCAAGGCCCGGCGCGGCGGCCACGGCATGGGTCGCGACCGCACCGGCAAGTCCTCTCCCGACGTCGTCATTTCGATCCCGCTCGGCACCGAGATTCTGGCCGAGGACAAGGAAACCCTGATCCACGACATGACCCGAGTCGGCGAGCGCGTGGTGCTTGCCAAGGGCGGCGACGGCGGCTTCGGTAACGCCCATTACAAGACCTCGACCAACCAGGCGCCACGCCGCGCCGATCCCGGCTGGCCGGGCGAGGCGCAATGGCTCTGGCTGCGCCTCAAGCTGATCGCCGATGTCGGGCTGATCGGCCTGCCCAACGCCGGCAAGTCGACCTTCCTCAGCGCCGTGAGCCGGGCGCGGCCCAAGGTTGCCGACTATCCCTTCACTACGCTCTGGCCGCAGCTCGGCGTCGTCGGCGTCGACGAGCAGGAATTTGTCGTCGCCGATCTGCCCGGCCTGATCGAGGGCGCCCATCTCGGCCATGGCCTCGGCCATCGCTTCCTCGGCCACGCGGAGCGCTGCGGCGCGCTGCTGCACCTGATCGACGGCACGCAGGACGACGTCGGCCAAGCCTATCGCACCATCCGTCGCGAGCTGGAGCGCTATGGCCACGGCCTCGGCGACAAGCCGGAGGTCGTCGTGCTCACCAAGGCCGACGCGATCGGCCCCGACGAGTTGAAGAAAAAACAGGCGGCGCTGGGCCGGCGCGCCAAGCGGCCGGTGTCGGCGATCTCGGCCGTCGCCGGAAGCGGCGTTCAGGCGGTCTTGCGCGAGCTGCTGCCCTACGTCCTGGCGGGCCGCGCCGTGCGCGCCGGGCAACCAGGCGAGGTCGCGGCGCCGGAGCCGCAGCCATGAGCGTCGATCTGCGCAAGCTCCGCCGCATCGTGGTCAAGATCGGCTCCTCGCTGCTGGTCGACTCCGAAAGCGGCGCGCTTCGCCGCGATTGGCTTGCCGCCGTCTCCGAGGACATGGCCGAGCTCAAGGCCGGCGGCAGCGACGTCGTGGTCGTGACCTCAGGTGCGATCGCGCTCGGGCGCACCGCGCTCGGCCTCGGCCCGCCGCCGCTTCGGCTCGAGGAAAGCCAAGCCGCCGCGGCCTGCGGCCAGATCGTGCTAGCGCATGCCTATCGCGAGGCATTCGGCGCGCAAGGGGTCGCGGTCGGGCAAATCTTGCTCACCATCGGCGATACCGAGGAGCGGCGGCGCTATCTCAACGCCCGCAACACGCTGAGCACGCTGCTCAAGCTCGGCGTCGTGCCGGTGATCAACGAGAACGACACCGTGGCGACGAGCGAGATCCGTTTCGGCGACAACGACCGCCTGGCGGCGCGGGTCGCCGCCATGGTCTCGGCCGACGGGCTGGTGCTGCTGTCGGATATCGATGGCCTCTACAGCGCCGATCCGAGCGCCGATCCGGCGGCGCGTTTCATTCCCGAAGTCGCCCGGCTGACGCCCGAGATCATGGCCATGGCCGGCGCGGCGCGCTCGGAGATCAGCCGCGGCGGCATGGTGACCAAGCTCGATGCGGCGCGGGTCGCGCTCGCCGCCGGCTGTCACATGGCGATCGCCTCGGGCCTTGCCGCGCATCCGCTGCGTGCCCTGGCCGAGGGCGCGCGCTGCACCTGGTTCCTGCCCGAGGCCAACCCCGGCACCGCGCGCAAGCGCTGGATCGCCGGCAGCCTCAAGCCGATGGGCAGCGTCACCGTCGACGATGGCGCGGCCCGCGCGCTCGCCGCCGGCAAGAGCCTGTTGCCGGCGGGCGTCACCGCCGTCAGCGGCAGCTTCGAGCGCGGCGACGCGGTGCTCGTCAAGGCCCCGGACGGCAGCGAGATCGGGCGCGGCCTCTCGGCCTATTCGGTTGCCGACGCGGCGCGCATCAAGGGCCACCACTCGGGCGAGATCGAGGCGCTGCTCGGCTATCGCGGCCGGGAGGAGCTGATCCACCGCGACGATCTGGCGCTGCGGCGCTAGCGCACGATGATTTTGGGTGGAACCGAGCCACAATCATCTCCGTGCGCTGGTCCAAAGGCTCGACGCGATATCTTGCGCGAAAAGCGGGCCCGCATTTCGGGATCACGCGCTAGTCGAATCGCGGGATCGCGCCGGCGGCGGCGAACTCGCCGAACAGGCGCAGGAACATCGCTTCCGAATCGACGCAGTCCGCGAAGCCATGGCGGCGGATCTTCTGCGTGTCGCTCATGATGTCCCAGTCGCAGCCGAACACGTAATCGCCGAAGGGCCAGGCCGCGAGGTCCTCGTAGCGATAGGGCTTCAGCGCGTATTTCGCCTGCATAGCAGCCCAGAGCGGGCCCTTGTCCGCCATGAACTCGGCGAGCGGGATGGTCTGCACCCCGCCCGGCGTCATGCCGAAGAACTTGGCGAATTTGGGCCACAGATGGCACCAGCGGAAATAGTCGCCGTTCATGACGTTGAAGGCCTCGTTGCGGGCCTCCTTGGCGGTCGCCGCCCAGAGCATCGCCTTGGCGAGCAGCTCGGCGTCGATCACCTGATAGAGCGCGGTGAAGGCGCCGGGCTTGCCCGGGAAGCGCAGCGGCAGGCCGAGCTCGCGCGAGATCGCGGCATAGACCGCGATCACCAGCGTCAGGTTCATCGGATTGCCGAGGGCGAAGCCGCAAACCGCGTGCGGGCGCAGCGCTGACCACGACCAGGGCTTGCCGTGCTGGAAGCGGCGTAGCCACATTTCCTGGTCGTAATAGAAATTCGGCAGCATGTGCGGCGGATCGCTCTCCTTGGCCGGGGTCTTGAATGGGCCGAGGTGACAGCCGTAATACTTCGTTCCCTGCACCAGATTGACATGCTGGAGCCGGGGCGATGCCTTGGCGATCGGCTCGACCGTATTCATCAGCATGGCGAGGTTGGGCTGGTTGTGCTCGGCCCAACTCGGCCGGCCCTGGAAGGCGCAATAGAACACGTGGGTCACGTCGCCGAGCGGCGCGAGCGTCGCTTCCGCCCGGGCGCGATCGAGCAAGTCGACGGCGATGAACTCGGCCCGGCTGGCGAAATCGGGCGCTCGGCGCGACAGCGCGGTAATGCGCCAATCGGTCTCGCGCCCGAGATAATCGACCAGCTTGCGGCCAATGACGCCTAGGCCGCCGACCACCACCGCGTGTTCCTTGCTCATACCGCCTCCCGCCATCGCTCCGCCCGGCGCCTGGGCGGCGTCTGGCTTGGCCGCGCCCTGCGGCCGGCTCTTTAATATGCGAGAATTTTCTATTTGCTAAAAGGTCTTAAGGGAATGTTCTCAGGTCAATCCGAGGCCGGTTGCTGAATAACTTTTGACAACCTGCGGGAAATGGACCCATTCTTTTCCGCAAGTTCGTTGATCCGAGACATAAGAGAAAGAAAAATCAGCGAATTAGCCATAGGGGGGCGACAATGTGGTGGGACCGCTTCGGCGTGGCTCCAATCCGGCCTCAGGATGCGGAAGCGAGCTGGCACCGGGCCGAGGTGACGTTAAAGTCGCCCGGCCATCTCGAGAAGACGATGAAGGCCGCGAGCGCCGCCGGCGCCCTCGGCTGGTGGATCAGTCCTTGGCAAGCGACTGAGCAAGGTCCGCGCGCCACGCTTACGATCTATTTCGCGAAGCGGAGCCAAGCGCAGGCCTTCGTGCCCCAGAGCGTGGCGCCAGCGCCGCGCGCGGCGGCCCCTCGTGCGCCCGCGAAGGCCGCGGCGGCAAAGGGCGTGGCGCAAAGAAGGGCTGCGGCGGCGAAGCCGAAACCAGCCGCCGAGCCGAAACCAGCCGCCAAGCCGAAACCAGCCGCCAAGCCGAAACCAGCCGCCAAGCCGAAGCCGGCGGCCAAGCCAAAAGCAGCGGCGAAGCCCGTGGCTAAGGTCAAAGCCAAGATCAAGACAACCGGTAAGCCCAAGGCCTCGGCTAAAACGCCGGCCAAGACGGCGGCCAAGGCCAAGGCGGCGCGAAAGCCGGTGTCGAAGGGTGCCGCCGCGACCGCGGCCAAACGGGGAACGGCGGCGAAATCCGGCGCGCGGCCATCCGCCCGGCCCGCCGCCCGCTCGTCCGTCCGCTCGGGCGGTGGCCGGTCGGCGACCAAGGCGGTTACGAAATCCGCCAAGAAACCCGCGCCGCGCCCCGTTTCCCGGCGGGCGGGAAACAAGGGCGGCGGCAAGAAGCGGCGCTGAGCCGCGGCGGCTTTAGCGCGCGATGCTTTTCGGGATCAGGCGTTAGCGGCCGAGGTGCTCGGCGAAGAACGTCATGGTGCGCTCGCGGGCAAGCTTTGCCGCGCCGGCGTTGTAGGAGCCGCGGTGGTCGCAGCTGAAGCCGTGGCCGGCGTCGTCATAGACGAAGATCGGGATTTTCGGGTGCTGCGCGCGCACCTTTTCCACGTCGGTGAGCGGGATCGACTGGTCCAGGGCGCCGAAGTGCAGGATCACCGGAATCTTCGGCGTCTTCGCCACCGCTTCCGCGATGCCGCCGCCGTAATAACCGACCGCCGCCGAGAAGCCCGCGATGTCGGCCGCCGCGAGCCAGGCGATGGTGCCGCCCCAGCAATAGCCGACGATGCCGATCTTGCCGACGTTCTTGTCCGCCTGAATCGCGGCGAGTGCAGCAGCGGTGTCGAGCAGGGCGCCCTCGGTCGAGACCTTGGCGCGAAGCGCGCGGCCCTTTTCGATGTCGGGCGGCGTGTAGCCGATCTCGACGCCGCGCTCGGTGCGGTCGAAGAGGGCCGGCGCCACGGCAAGGTAGCCATCGGCGGCGAAGCGGTCGCAGACTTCGCGAATATGGCTGTTGACGCCGAAAATCTCCTGGATCACCACGAGGCCGGCCTTGGGCGCGCCGTTCGGCGCCGCGCGGTAGGCCGAGAGCTGATGCCCGTCGGAAGCCTTGAGTGTAATCGTCTCGCCCATCCTGAATTTCCTTCCCCTGGCTGGCGGTTCACTGCGGCCTGCGAGTATACATGCCGATCGTGGTTAGGCTCATTACAACTTCATCATTCTGATTCACAACTTCGGTGTTGAACCGGCAACTGCCGAGGTTGGGGCGGCTTTTGGAGGGCGTCTTTTCGATGCAGGTCGAGCGCACGCGCAAGGTATCGCCGGGACGGACTGGCTTCAGCCAGCGCAGATTGTCGAAGCCGGGCGAGCCGGCGGAGGCGACGCGACCCGCGAACTGGTCGACGATGAGCCGCATCATCATCGCGGCGGTGTGCCAGCCCGAGGCGATGACGTCGCCATAGGGGCCGGCCTTGGCGGCGGCCTCGTCGATATGGAAAGGCTGCGGGTCAAACTCGCGGGCGAAGGCCATGATCTCGTCCCGGCTGACGGTGTGGCCGGCGGTTTCGCGCACCGCGCCGACCGCCATGTCATCGAAATATTCCATCAATGCCTCGTCTCAGGCTTTGGCCGCGGGCCGGCGGCGATAGAGGTTCACCGGCATCAGGGTAAGGACCTCCTCGCCCTTCTGGTTGTTCAGCGTGACTCGCGAACGCACCACGCCGCGATCGGGCTTGCTGCGCGAGGGAATGAGTTCGAGGATTTCGACGCGCAGAAACAGCGTGTCGCCCGGTCGTACCGGCTTCTTCCAGCGCGCCTCGTCGACGCCGGGGGCGGGGATCGCGGCATAGCGGCTCATGACCGCATCGACCAGCATGCGCATGGCCATGCCGATGGTGTGCCAGCCGGAGGCGATGAGACCTCCGTAGATGCTCCGGCTCGCGGCTTCCTCGTCGATGTGGAAGGGTTGCGGATCGAAGCGCTTGGCGAAAGCGATGATTTCCTCCTTCGTGACCGGCCGCGGTCCGCCCTCGAACACTTGGCCGACCGAGAAGTCTTCCCAATAGAGCATCCCTCGAATCCCTCTCGCGCAACAAATCAGTACGCCGGCGGTGGTCTCGGCCCGCTGGCGGGAACCGTCGTCAGGATACCTGAAAACGAAAGTGGAGAATGTCGCCTTCTTGCACGACGTAGTCCTTGCCCTCGACCCGGATCTTGCCCGCCTCGCGCGCGCCGCTCTCGCCGCCGCAGGCGACATAATCGTCGTAGGAGATCGCCTCGGCGCGGATGAAGCCCTTCTCGAAGTCGGTGTGGATGACGCCGGCGGCTTCCGGCGCCCGCGCGCCGGCCCGCACCGTCCAGGCGCGCGTTTCCTTCGGCCCGGCGGTGAAGAAGGTGAGCAGGTTGAGGAGCGCGTAGCTTTGCCGGATCAGCCGGGCGAGGCCCGGCTCGGTGACGCCAAGCGCGTCGAGAAACGCCTGGCGCTCGGCGGGATCGGCGATCTCCGCGACTTCCGCCTCGACGGCGGCCGAGATGGTGACGAAGCCGGCGCCCTCCGCCGCGGCCTTGGCCGCGATCCGCTGCGGCGCCGCGTCGCTCGCGCTCGCGCCCTCGTCGATATTGGCGACATAGAGCACCGGCTTGCCGGTGAGAAGCTGCAACCGCTTCAACGCCTCCTGCTTCTCGGGATCGGTGATGGCGAGGCGCGCCGGCCGCCCCTCGCGGAGCGCCGCCAGGGCTTCCTCCATGAGCGCGATCTCGGCCTTGGCGTCCTCGTCGCCGCCCTTGGCGCGCTTGTTCGCGGCCGGGATGCGCCGCTCCAGCGATTCGAGATCGGCCAGCATCAGCTCGGTCTCGACCGCCTCGGCATCGGCCAGCGGATCGACCCGGCCCTCGACATGCACGATGTTCGAATCCGCGAAGCAGCGCAGGACATGGACGATCATGTCGACTTCGCGGATATGGGCGAGAAAGCGGTTGCCGAGGCCTTCGCCCTTGGAGGCGCCGCGCACCAGCCCCGCGATATCGACGAAAATGAGCTGGGTCGGCACCAGGATCGCCGACTTGGCGAGCCGGCCGAGCACGTCAAGGCGCGGATCGGGCACCGCGACCTGGCCGGTATTGGGCTCGATGGTGCAGAAGGGGTAGTTCGCGGCCTGGGCCTTGGCGGTCTCGACCAGCGCGTTGAACAGGGTCGACTTGCCGACATTGGGCAGGCCGACGACGCCGCATTTGAATCCCATCAGGCATTTCCCGAAATCGCGTCGGACTTTGGCGGCGCCATCCGCAGCGCCACCTTGGATGCGAAGGTGGAGTCCTTGCCGCCGGCGAGCAGCGGCGCTTCCGCCGCGATGGCGTCGAGCAGCGGCTCCAGGACGGTCCGTTCCTCGGCGCCGAAATCCCTGAGCACCCAGTGAAGCACCGCCTCGCGCGTGCCGGGATGGCCGATGCCGATGCGGCAACGGCGGTAGTCGGGGCCGAATTCGGCGTCGATCGAGCGGAGACCGTTGTGCCCGGCGCTGCCGCCGCCGACTTTCATGCGGATCTTGCCAAGGGGCAGATCGAGGTCATCATGAAAGACCACCACGTCGGCAGCGGCGATGCGGAAATAACGGCAAAGCTCGCCCACGGCACGTCCCGAGAGGTTCATATAGGTCATCGGCTTGAGCAGCATCGCGCGCGCGCTGCCGAGATGGCCGTCGGCGACAAGGCCTTGGAATTGGCGCCTGCCCGCGCCGAAGCCATGCGCGCGGGCAATCGCGTCGACCGCCATGAAGCCGACATTGTGACGGTTCGAGGCGTGTTCGGGCCCCGGATTCCCGAGGCCCACGAGAAGCAGCATCGCGGCGTCAGCCCGCCTTGGCGGCGCCTTCCTCCGGCTTCTTCTCGCCTTCCGCGGCGGCCTCGGCTGCCGGCATGGCCTCGACCTCGGTGGCGACGGTCGGCGCCGCGACGGTGACGATGGTGAAGTCGCGTCCGGTGATCACCGGCGTCACGCCTTCCGGCAGGGCCACTTTGCTGATATGGACCGAATCGCCGATGTCGCAGCTCGAAAGATCGGCGGTGAGCTGCTCCGGGATCGTCTCCGACGGGCAATAGCATTCGATCTCGTGGCGCACGATATTGATGACACCGCCGCGCTTCAGGCCCGGGCTCGCCGACTGGCCGACGAAGACCACCGGGATCATGACGCGGACGCGGGCGCCGCTCGCGATGCGCATGAAATCCACGTGCAGCGGCCGATCGGTCACCGGGTCGAGCTGCACGTCGCGCGGCAGCACGCGGAGCTTGCGGCCGCCGAGGTCGAGATCGAAGATCGTGCTGGTGAACCGCCCGTGGGCCATCGCCCGGGTGACGGCGCGGGTATCGAGCGCGATCGTTTCCGGCGTCTCGCCGCCGCCATAAACGATGCCGGGCACTTGGCCGGCGCGGCGGATTGCCTTGACCGCGCCCTTGGTCGCGAGCTGCCGCGGCGCGGCAGCGATGGATGCGATCTCACTCATCCTGCTTCTCCTTGTCTGTCTTCCCGCCGCTCAAATGAACAGGCTGGAAACCGAGGATTCCTCACTGATCCGGCGCATCGCCTCGCCGATCAACGGCGCGACGCAGATTTGCCGTATATTGTGCGAAAGCCGCACCGCTTCGGTGGCCATGATACTGTCGGTAATGACCAATTCCTTCAAGACCGAGGCCGCGACCCGGGCCACGGCCCCGCCCGACAGCACGCCGTGGGTGACATAGGCCGAAACCGAGCTCGCGCCCTTCTCGATCAGCGCGTTGGCGGCATTGCACAACGTCCCGGCGGAATCGACGATATCGTCGACCAGGACGCAATCCCGGCCGTCGACGTCGCCGATGATGTTCATCACTTCGGACACGCCAGCCCGCTCGCGCCGTTTGTCGACGATCGCGAGGTCGGCGTCAAGTCGTCTCGCAGTGGCGCGGGCACGGACCACGCCGCCGACGTCGGGCGAGACGATAACCAGGTTGGCGCCGTTATAGCGCTCCTTGATGTCGCGCACGATCACCGGCGCGGCGAACAGGTTATCGGTCGGGATGTCGAAAAAGCCCTGAATCTGGTCGGCGTGAAGGTCCAAGGTCAGGATGCGGCTGGCGCCGGCGCTGGTAATCAGGTTGGCGACGAGCTTGGCTGAGATCGGCGTGCGCGGACCGGGCTTGCGGTCCTGGCGGGCATAGCCGTAATAGGGCACCACGGCCGTGATGCGCCGCGCCGAGGCGCGTTTCAGGGCATCGAGGCAGACCAGCAACTCCATCAGGTTGTCGTTTGCCGGATAGGAGGTCGATTGAATGACGAAGACGTCCTCGCCGCGCACGTTTTCGTGAATTTCGACGAACACTTCCATGTCCGAGAAACGGCGTACGCTGGCTTTGGTCAGCGGCACGTTCAAATAGGTAGCAATGGCCTCGGCAATCGGCC
>JAJYTL010000097.1 GCA_021793055.1 Pseudomonadota bacterium | reverse complement strand
ATCGAGACGCCGCAAGACCTCAAAGGCCGCCTGGTCGGAACGCCGGAGTTCCAGCAGACCGCGGCGCTTTGGGTGCGCGGCATCCTGGCCGATGAATATGGCGTCAAGGCTTCCGATATCCGCTGGTGCCAGGGCGGCCTGGAGGCGCCGAAGCAAGGCGAACGGGTGCCGCTCACGCTGCCGGCGGAGATCGAATATCAAGCCGTTGCCGCCGACAAGACGCTCTCCGGCATGCTGGCCGCGGGCGAGATCGACGCCATCGTGAGCCCGCGCGTGCCGTCCTGCGTCGCGGCGGGCACCGCCCCCGTCGGCCGCCTGTTTCCCGACTATCGCGCGGCCGAGGAAACCTATTTCCGCAAGACCGGATTCTTCCCGATCATGCATCTGGTCGGCGTCCGCCGTGACCTCGCGGAACGCCATCCGTGGCTTGCCGCCAACGTGTTCCGCGCCTTCGTCAAGGCCAAGGCGATGGCGATGCAGGACCTGGCGCAGATCAACGCCCTGCGTGTAACCCTGCCGTGGGTCGGCGACGATGTCGCGCGGGTGCAAGCGGTCATGGGCCCGGATTACTGGCGCTACGGCGTGAACGAGAACCGCGCCGAGATCGAGGCGCTGGTGCGCTACGCCGCCGAGCAGCATCTCACCGCGCGACCGCTCACGCTCGAAGAGCTTTTCGCCGCCGCGACGATTTAACACGTAGAGCAAGTTCGGTCTGAAGCCAGCGCCGGGCTGCAATCCTCGCCCGACACCGGCGCCATGCATCCATAAAAACCGTCTCGCCTGCAAATATATAATTACGAATAATAATAAATCTATATCGGAAAATAAGAAAAATACGCGACCTATTCGCGGCAAGCCCCAAGATAGAAAAAGTCTGTTTCTCAACCGCTCGCATGTTTTTCGGAACGGCCCTTCAACGAGTTGTGGGGCTTGGCTATACGTATTTAACCTAGGTTGTCTTTGATTGATATGGGGTGACCCGTTCGCTACACTTTCCTGGATCGCGTTGATGGCGGCGGCAAGTTCCGGTTCCCACTCCGCGGAGCTGAGCACTGGGCCGCGATCAACGGGGGTGGATCTTCGGCCGGCATCTCCTGCCGGAAACCGGAAGTTTATTTTTCGGTGCTTCTATGGTGTTGCCTTTCAGCAGGCGGTCTCAGCTGCCGGTTTGGTGGCACATCCGAACGACAAACGGCCGATCGCCGGCTCGCGGCGGGTCGGTCGTCTGGTTGCCTTGTCCAGTCACTGCTCAGTTCCTACTAATATGAGGTCTCCCATGATCCGGCATCTTTTGCCAAGCCTCGCGGTCGCGGCTCTTCTGGCCGCGCCGCTGCATGCCCAAGCGGCCGACGCCGCGAAAGGCAAAGAAGTCTTCGCTCAATGCGCGATCTGCCACAGCCTGAAGGCGGGCGAGAACAAGATCGGCCCGTCGCTTCATGGGATATTCGGGCGCAAGGCCGGAACCGAAGCCGGCTTCGCGTATTCCGACGCGATCAAGAAGTCCGGCATCACCTGGGACGCGGCAACCCTCGCCAAGTACATCGCCGACCCGCAAGCGGTCGTACCGGGCAACAAGATGCCCTTCCCCGGCCTCAAGGATCCGGCGCAGGTGCAGGACCTGCTCGCCTATCTCAAACAAGCGAGCAAGTAGCGTTTTCCTCGCGGGCGGGATGGCGGCCACTCGGCTCCTATCCCGCCCGTGCCGCTTGCTCGGGCCGCTTGCTCGTGAGCCACTCGCGGCCCGAGCCGTCAATTGCGATTGACGTGGCGCTCGCTCAAATTGAGACATGGCGCGCAGCGGGCGACGCGGCGCGCAAGAGCGGCGTTGTATGGCCGCGAAGACACGCCCACCGATTGACCTGAATCAAGATGGCCAGTCCGATGCCGTTCTAGCGTTGCGGCGAGGTCGGGCCGGGCGAAGGCAGGCTCGAAACGCCAGGGCCGCCAACCAAGCCCCTTCCGTCCCCGACATCGCGGAGCACGATCCAAAAAGGCGGACCCGCTTTTCGCGACCATGCTCCAAGTCATCAGAACCGCACACAGGATGCGAGGCCGTGAGCGATCAGGCAGCCGTCACGCCGAAACCATCCGAGACGGATGCCGCGCGGCGTGGCGTCGCCGGCTCGGCCCCACGCACGTCCGCGCCCGGCGCCGGCTCAAGCCGCCCGCCGCGGAAGCGGCGACCCTGGCCGCTCTTGGTCATGATCGTCGCAATCCTGACGGCGGCCCTCGGCGGCTTCGGCTACTGGCTTGTCGCACGGCCGGCGCCGATCCGCTACGTCACGGCCCCGGCGACGCGCGGCCCCGTCGCGGTCTCCGTCTCGGCCAGCGGTACCGTGAACCCGGTGCTCACCATCATCGTCGGCTCCTACGTCTCGGGTGTCATCAAGGATCTCTATTGCGACTACAACACCGAGGTGAAGAAGGGCCAGGTCTGCGCCAAGATCGATCCCAGGCCCTATCAAACCGCCGTTGACCAGGCGAAGGCGAACGTTGCGGTCGCCCGCGCCCAGTTGGTCAAGGATCAGGCCAATCTCGCCTACGCCAAGACCGCCTATGCGCGGGACCTCCGTCTCTCGACCCGGGGCGTGGTGCCGCAGGCGACCGTCGACAGCGACAAGAGCGCCCTCGATCAGGCCGTCGCGCAGATCGCGCTCGACCAGGCGGAGATCCAGCAGAAACAAGCCTCGCTGCAGGCCGCCGAGGTCAATCTCGGCTATACCGACATCACGTCACCGGTGGACGGCACCGTGGTCTCGCGCAATGTCACCATCGGCCAGACTGTCGCCGCGAGCTTCCAGACGCCGACGCTTTTTCTGATCGCCACCGACCTGACCAAGATGCAGGTCGACACCAACGTGAGCGAAGGCGATATCGGCGCGGTGAAGGCTGGCGACAAGGCCAGCTTCACGGTCGAGGCCTTCCCCACCCGCCGCTTCGTCGGCGAGGTCGTGCAGGTGCGCCAGGCGCCGCAGACGGTACAGAACGTCATTACCTATGACGTCGTGGTCGGCGTCGACAACGCGGCACTGCTCCTCAAGCCCGGCATGACGGCGACCGCGCAGATCATCACCGCCCGCAAGGACGACGTTCTGCGGGTACCGGACCAAGCGCTGCGCTTCCTGCCACCGGACGCGCCGCCGGCGCCACCCGGCCAATCCCGGGTCTGGATCCTTCGCGATGGCAAGCCTGTCGCCGTGCCGGTCACGATCGGGCTCGACGACGACAGCTATGCCGAGATCGCCGCCGGCGGCCTCAAGCCGGGCGACATGGTCATCGTCGGCGAGGCGCGAAGCGACGCGGCCGCCGCGGCGATGCCGGCCGCCGCGTTCTCCGGCGTTCGGCGTTAGCGGCGGCCGCCGCGCCATGAGCCAGCCGATCCTCGAACTGCGGAACATCTCGCGCATCTATCTCTTGGGTGGCGTCGAGCTGCGTGCCCTCGATCGCGTCAACCTGACCATCGAGCGCGGCGAGTTCGTCGCCATCATGGGCGCCTCCGGCTCCGGCAAGTCGACCCTGATGAACGTCATCGGTTGTCTCGACCGGCCAAGCCAGGGTGGTTACTTCTTCGAGGGAATCGATGTCGCGGGGCTCGACGAACCGGAACTAGCCCGCATCCGCAGCGAGCGTGTCGGATTCGTGTTTCAAAGCTTCAACCTTCTGCCGCGCACGAGCGCGCTCGAAAATGTCGCGTTGCCGCTCATTTATGCCGCCTCGGGGCCTACCGAACGCGATGCGCGCGTAGCCGAAGCGAGGGACGCGCTTCGCTTCGTCGGCCTGGAAGGGCGCGAACACAACAGTCCGAGCCAGCTTTCCGGCGGCCAGCAGCAGCGGGTCGCCATCGCGCGCGCCCTGATCAACGGACCGACTGTTCTGCTCGCCGACGAGCCCACGGGCAACCTCGACACCCGGAGCTCGCACGAGATCATGCAGATGCTCCGCACGCTGAACCGCGAGCAGGGCGTCACCGTCATCGTCGTGACCCATGAGGCCGACGTCGCGGCATTCGGCGATCGCGTCATTACCATGCGCGACGGACAAATCGTCTCGGACCGGCGAAATGCCGCGACGGCATCGGAACCGGGCGCCGTCGCCGGCGTGTCGCCGCGCTTTCGCAAGCACAAGGCCGAGGGGCTCGCCGAGATTTCCGTGACCGGACCGTTCTGGGCCTTCACCACCATGATCGTCGCGGCGGCGGCGCAGACCATCGGCCGCAACAAGCTGCGCTCGGCGCTGACGACGCTTGGCGTCTTCATCGGCGTCGCGGCGCTGATCGCCATGGTCGCCGTCGGCCAGGGCGCGAACGAGGCGGTGAGGCGCCAGATCGAGAGCCTCGGCACCAACCTTCTCATCGTCGTTCCCGGCGCGACCACCGCGAGCGGCGTCCGCGCCGGGTTCGGCAGCGCCTCGACCCTCACCGTCATGGACGCGCAGGCGATCCTGCGCGACGATCCCGCGATCGGCGCGGTGAGCTACGTGATCCGCCAGCTTGGCCAGATCCAGTACGCCAACCAGAACTGGAGCACGAGCATCCAGGGCGTAACGCCGGCCTACCTCAGGCTTTCGAACTGGCGCATCGCCGAAGGCCGTGGCCTCACCGCCAGCGACGAGAGCGGCGCCGCCATGGTCGCCTTGATCGGCGCGACCGTGCGCCAACAACTCTTTCGCAGCTACGAAAATCCGATCGGCGCGATGATCCTCGTCAAGGGCTCGCCGATGCGGGTGGTTGGCGTTCTCGCCGCCAAGGGCCAAAGCGCCTTTGGCCAGGATCAGGACGACGTGGTGTTGATCCCCTTTACCTCGGCGGAACGCAAGGTCCTCGGCGTCGCGGCGCCGACGCAGGCACAAAGCACCTTGAACAGCGTTTTCCCGGCCCCGGTCAACCCCTACGGCATCCCGCCCCGGCTCACCGGCTACGTGAACCTCATCTTCGCGCAGGCGACGCGGCCCGAGCTGGTGCAAACCGCGATCCGCCAGATCACCGCGACGCTGATGCGCCGGCATCGCATTCGCCCCGGCGACACCGCCGACTTCGCGGTACGCAACCTGAGCCAGATCGCCGAGGCGGCGAAGGGATCGAGCCGGATCATGGCCCTCCTGCTCGCGATTGTCGCCTCGATCGCGCTTCTCGTCGGCGGCATCGGCATCATGAACATTCTGCTTGTTTCCGTTACCGAGCGCACGCGCGAGATCGGCCTCCGCATGGCGATCGGCGCGCGCCGCATCCATGTGCTGTTCCAGTTTCTCGTCGAGGCCGTCTTGCTCAGCGTCGCCGGCGGCTTCGCCGGAATCGTTGGCGGCGTCGTGGTATCGATGCTGATCGCCGGCATCGCCCATTGGCCGACGTTGCTCTCGCCGACGGCGGTTCTGGGCGGCTTCCTGTTTTCGGCCGCGGTTGGCGTCTTTTTCGGCTATTACCCGGCGCGGAAGGCGTCGCGCCTCAACCCGATCGAGGCGCTCCGCTACGAATAATGGGCGCCGTCCCGAACGCGGCCGACCGTTTGCCGTTGGCGCGCCACCGCCGAATGCTTTGGCGACCCGCGCATCCCGCTTGACACAAGTCGGCGCCGCAATATATTCGACTTTAGTCGAATTATCGGAGGGTTCCATGAGGACGACGCCAGCGGTCAAGGCCTTGGGCGCGCTTGCGCACGAGCACCGGCTGGCGCTCTATCGGCTGCTGGTGGAGACCGGCCCCGACGGGCTCTCCGCCGGCGTCATCGCCGATCGGCTGCGGGTGCCGCCCTCCTCGCTCACCTTTCATACCCAAGCGCTGGTGCGTGCCGGCCTGGTCGCGCAACGCCGCGTCGGGCGGCAGCTCATTTACGCTGCCGACTTCGCGGCGATGAACGACCTTGTCGTCTACCTTACGGAAAACTGTTGCGGCCAGGGCAAGGTGGCTTGCACTCCGGCCTGCAACCCGGCCCTTCCCTCGGCCGCGGCACGCGGCCTCGCCAAACGGAGATCCGCATGAAACGCCTGCATGTGCATGTCTCGGTCTCGGACCTCGACCAATCGGTCCGCTTCTATTCCACGCTCTTCGACGCTGAACCAACGGTGCTTAAGGGCGATTACGCGAAGTGGATGCTGGACGATCCGCGCGTCAACTTCGCGATCTCGAAACGCGGCGCCGATCCCGGCCTCGCGCACCTCGGCATCCAGGTCGAGAACGCGGCCGAGCTCGACGAGGTCTTCGGCCGCTTGGCCGAGGCCGAACTGCCGATCGTCGAGGAGCGGGCAACGACCTGCTGCTACGCGAACTCCGACAAGCAATGGATCGCCGATCCGGAGGGCATCGCGTGGGAAACCTTTCTCACCCATGGCGAAAGCACGGTCTACGGCCGCAGCGCCGCCAGCGCGCCGCTCAATGACGGCGCCGGAACCACGGCCTGCTGCGGCCCATCGAAGGCAGCCTTGGCCGGCGAGCGAGGCGAGCCCAAGCCCGCCTGCTGCCCTGCCACGACGGCGTGAGATCCGCGATGTCGAAACCCGCGAGCAACGTGCTCTTTCTCTGTACCGGCAATTCGGTGCGAAGCATTATTGCCGAGCGTCTTCTGGATCATTGGGGCAAGGGCCGCTTCAAGGGCTGGAGCGCGGGTTCGCAACCGAAAGGCGCGGTGCATCCCTTGGCCATCCGGCTGCTCAAACAGGTCGGCCTGCCGACCGAGGGGCTGCGCTCCAAGGGCTGGGAGGAGTTCGCCCGGCCCGACGCGCCGTCCATGGACTACGTCTTCACGGTTTGCGATCAGGCGGCCGGCGAGGTGTGCCCGATCTGGCCCGGCCATCCGATCACCGCCCATTGGGGCATTCCCGATCCGGCCGCGGTCAGGGGCAGCGAGACGCAGCAGATGCAGGCCTTCCGTGACGCCGTGCGCATGCTGGAACGGCGCATCCAGCTCTTCGTCGCGCTCCACGAGCGCGACTTGAACCGCGCCGAAAAGCAAGCCCGCGTGATCGAGATCGGCGGCCTCCGCGACGACGCGGCGACGAAGGACAAGGCGTCATGACCGTCACCATCTACCACAACCCGGCCTGCGGCACGTCGCGGCGCGTGTTGGCCTTGATCCGCCAGGCCGGAATCGAGCCCACCATCATCCTCTATCTGATCGCACCGCCGTCGCGCGCCCGGCTCAAGGAGCTGATCGCGCAGATGGGCAAGACCGCGCGCGATCTGTTGCGGCGCAAGGGCACGCCCTATGACGACCTTGGCCTCGGCGACGCCAAGTGGACGGACGATCAGTTGATCGATCTGATGCTGGTGCATCCGATCCTGATCGAGCGACCCATCGTCGTCACCCCGCGCGGCGCCAAGCTCTGCCGCCCGGCCGAGACCGTTCTCGATCTCCTCCCCGTTCCGCAACAAACCTGAGTGGCCGCGCCATGACCGACGACGCGATGACAGAAGCCGGCGCGTGCCCGACGCCGGAACCGAAGCGGCTCAACCTGTTCGAGCGCTGGCTGACGCTTTGGGTCGCGCTTTGCATCGTTGCCGGCATCGTCCTCGGCCAAGCGATGCCCGGCCTCTTCCAGCGCATCGGCGACGCGACCGTGGCCGAGGTCAATCTCCCGGTCGCGGTTCTGGTCTGGTTGATGATCGTGCCGATGCTGCTCAAAATCGACCCCGCCGCGCTGCGCGAGGTTAGCGGCCATTGGCGGGGCATCGTCACCACCGTCGGCGTCAACTGGATGATCAAGCCGTTTTCCATGGCCCTGCTCGGCTGGCTTTTCATCGGCCATCTGTTCCGGCCGCTGCTGCCCGCCGGCCAGATCGAGAGCTATATCGCGGGCCTGATTCTGCTCGCCGCGGCGCCCTGCACCGCCATGGTCTTTGTCTGGTCGCGTCTGGTCGACGGCGAGCCGCATTTCACCCTGAGCCAAGTGGCCCTGAACGACGCCATCATGGTCTTCGCCTTCGCGCCGATCGTTGGGCTCCTGCTCGGCATCTCCGCGATCACGGTACCGTGGAACACGCTGCTGCTTTCCGTCGTTCTCTATATCGTCGTGCCGGTCACGGCGGCCCAGACCTGGCGCGCGCTGCTTCTGCGTCGGGGCGGCCCGCCGGCGCTCGCGCGCACCCTTGCCGCGCTCGGCCCGCTATCGCTCGCGGCGCTTCTCTTGACGCTGGTCCTGCTGTTCGGTCTACAAGGACAAGAGATCGCGGCGCAGCCCCTGGTGATCGTTCTTCTCGCCATCCCGATCCTGGTGCAGGTCTATCTCAATGCCGGCATCGCGTACTGGGTCAATCGGCGGATGGGCGTCGCCTGGTGCATCGCCGGTCCCTCGGCGCTGATCGGCGCATCGAATTTTTTCGAGCTTGCCGTCGCGACCGCGATCGCCCTTTTTGGCTTTCAGTCGGGGGCGGCGCTGGCGACCGTGGTCGGGGTCCTGGTCGAGGTGCCGGTGATGCTCTCGGTGGTCCGCATCGTGCGCATCACGCGCAGGTGGTACGAGGCCGGCCTGTAGGCACGACCGCCCCCCCGCGCCGGCCCCTATTTCCGGAAGATGACCGAGAAATTGTTCGCCGGCATGGGCTCGACCGCGATCAGGGTCAGGCCGCTCTTCGCCGCCTGTTCGACCACCGCATCGAGATCGCGGACGCCCCATTCCGGGTTCCGCGCCCGCAGGCTTTGGTCGAATTCGGCGTTGCTCGGCGCTGTGTGCCGGCCATCGCGCCGGTACGGCCCATAGAGAAACAGCGTGCCGCCGCGCGGCAGCGTGCGCGCCGCGCCGCGCATCAGCCCCTCGGTCGCGGCCCAAGGTGAGATATGGATCATATTGATGCAGACCATCGCGTCGGCGGCGGCGAGCGGCCAGGGATCGGCGGTAACGTCGAGCGCGAGCGCCGGGCGGACGTTGCCGAGGCCGGCCTCGGCGATCCGGGCGTCGATGCTGGCGCGGGCCGCCGCATCGCGGTCGGTCGGCTGAAAATGGAGCGCCGGCAGGGCGCTCGCGAAATGGACGACATGCTGGCCGGAACCGCTGGCGATTTCGAGCACCAGACCCTGGCGCCCGAGGTGCCCGCGCAGGACGTTCAGGATCGGCTCGCGGTTGCGTTCCGCCGGCGCGGAATGGAGACGGACATCGTTCATGACGCCATCATGGCCGAGCGGCGACGATTTCGCCACGGCAAAACCGCCGCGGTGGTTTCCTGCCGTCGCCCCCCGGTCAGATTCGCCGACCGGCGTTTTCCCAATAGGGCTCGCGGAGCTTGCGTTTCATGATCTTGCCGGAATCCTCACGCGGCAATCCGGCGACGAAGTTCATCACCTGCGGCACCTTGAAGTCGGCGAGCCGCGCGCGCAGGAACGCCTTGACCGCGTCCTCGCTCAAAGTCGCGTCCGCCGCCGGCTCGATATAGGCGCAAAGCGCCTCGCCGAATTCGTTGTCGGGAATGCCGAAGACGGCGCATTCGTGGACGCCGGGCATGCCGATAAGGACGGCCTCGATCTCGGCCGGATAGATGTTGACGCCGCCCGAGATCACCATGTCGCGCGCGCGGTCGCAAAGGAAAAGGTAGCCCTCCTCGTCGAGATAGCCGACATCGCCGACCGTCACCAGGCCGTCCCGGCCGATTTCGGCGCGCTTTTCCGCCAAGCCGTGATAGGTGAAGTCCGGCCAGCCGCCGCGCCAGAGATAAACCTCGCCGATCTGGCCTGCCGGCAACTCGCGGCCTTCCGGGTCGTAGATGCGCACTTCGCCATCCGGCAACGCTCGGCCCACGGTCCCGGGTTTCGCCAGCGCTTCCTCCGAGGTGTGGAAGGTCACCGCGCCAACCTCGGTCGCGCCGTAATATTCGACGATCACCGGGCCCCACCAC
>JAJYTL010000096.1 GCA_021793055.1 Pseudomonadota bacterium | reverse complement strand
CAACGTCGCCGTGCGGGCGATTTGTCCGCCCTTCGGCCGCCACTTCTGCGGCCGAGCGATGCCGGTGACGGTGCGCCGCTGGTACGACATGCCGTTCCGCGCCGCGATGGTGGCGACGCTGGTCGCGACGGTGGTCGCCGTGAGTACGCGCGTCGGGCCGACGGTCACCGGCATCCTCGCCCTCTATCCCATCGTGCTCACCACCCTGGTGCTGATCTTTCACGCCCGCGTCGGCGGGCCGGCGACCGCGACCCTCACCGCCAACGCGATTCCGGGCCTCGGCGGTTACGGCGTCGCCCTTCTGGTGTTGAGCCGCGCCGCGGTCCCGGCAGGTATGGCAGCGGCGCTGGCGGTGGCGTTGGCCGTCTCGATCGGCTGGAACCTAGCGATCATCGGGCTGCGCCGGCGCGGCCCCTCGTCGCCGGCGTGAGGACGGTCCACCGCCCGCCTCGGGGTCCGGCCTACGCTTGTTTTAAATAGGTCTACGAAGCATTAGATGCCAAGAGATCGGCAGTATTCGGCGGTTAAGGCAAAATAAAGAGTCATTATCTATACAGAATTCCGACCGGCGGCGAGATCGGCCGGGAGGGGCGGAGCGCGAGCCTTCGCGTGCAACATGGGGAACAGAACCGATGACCAAATACGCCGTTCAACCCACCATGGAAGAACGCACGTTTGGGGAGCACGAGCTGATCGTCAGCAAGACCGATACGATCGGACATATTACCTATGCCAACGATGTGTTCTGCCGCGTCGCGCTTTATAAGGAAAGCGACCTGATCGGCAAGCCGCACAGTGTCATCCGTCACCCCGACATGCCGCGTTGCGTTTTCAAGCTGCTTTGGGACACGATCCAGCGCGGCGAGGAAATCTTCGCCTACGTCAAGAACTTGGCGAGCGACGGAGCCTATTATTGGGTGCTCGCGCACGTCACGCCGAGCTTCGACCGCGCGGGAAAAATCGTCGGCTATCACTCCAACCGGCGGTGCCCCGAGCGTTCCGCCATCGCCCGTATTGAGCCGGTCTATCGCCAGCTTCTCGCCGAGGAGGAGCGCTACGAAAACCGCAAAGAAGGCATGTTGGCCGCCGCAAAGACACTGGCTAACGTCTTGAGCCAACAGAGCATGGCCTACGACGAATACATTTTTTCCTTGATCCAGGCGGCCTGAACGCCGAGCGGGCGTCGCCGCGCCCGTGCCGTCATATATCACCGTCCGATCATATATTTAAGGATGCGATTCATGTTTTCATCGTCGGCTCTGAAGCAGAAGGTCGCGGAACTCGAGGCGAGGGTGGCACGGCACGAGGCGGTTTTCGCCGCGATTGACGAGGTTTGCGAGCGCGCCGCCGCGGGCGATTTTTCGGCCCGCGCCGCGGACACGGAAAGCCATGGCGACATGGCCCGGCCGCTGGTGGCGCTGAACCGCGTTTTCGATCTTGCCGAGGCCTTTATTCGCGAGACCAACGCCGCACTGCAGTACGCGAGTAGGGGAAAGTTTTATCGCGCCTTTCTCACCCGTGGCATGCCCGGCGATCTGTTGCGCGGGGCCGAGATCGTCAATGTCGCGCGGCGGGATATTGCGAGTTGGGCCGAGCAAGGCGTCGAAGCGGCGCAGCAGGCGCAGCAGGCGGAATCGGAGGCGCGGCGCAAGGCGGAGATGGGCGCGCTCGCCGATAGCCTGGAATCGACCGTGCGGGCGGTGGTCGAGACCGTGTCCAACTCGGCGGCGGACATGAAGGGCTCCTCGGCCTCGATGCTCTCGACGGCACAAGACACGGATCAGCAAACCGCCACCGTCGCGACGGCCCTGGAAGAGATGTCGGCCGACGTGCAGGCGGTGGCCTCGGCGGCGGAGGAGTTGGCGGCATCGATCCAGGAGATCGGCCGCCAGGTCGGCGAATCGTCGCGTCTCGCGAACGACGCCATGACCCAGGCGCGCGCGACCGGCACGCTGGTCGACGGACTCGCGGCGGCGGCGGAGAAAATCGGCGACGTGGTCAAGATGATCAACGATATCGCGAGCCAGACCAATCTTCTGGCCTTGAACGCGACGATCGAGGCGGCGCGCGCCGGCGAGGCCGGCAAGGGCTTCGCCGTGGTCGCGTCCGAGGTCAAGGTGCTGGCCAGCCAAACCGCCAAGGCGACCGAGGAGATCGCGCAGCAGATCCAGGCCGTGCAGGCGGCGACGGGGCAGGCGGTGGAGGCCATTCAGGGCATCGGCCAAAGCATCGAAAAGGTGAACGAAGTGGCGCTTTCCACGGCTGCGGCGATGGAGGAGCAGGGCGCCGCGACCAAGGACATCAGCCGGAACATCCATCACGCCGCGACCGGGGCCCGCGGCGTCTCCAACAGCATCGGCCTGGTCAGCAAGGGCGCCGGCGAGGTGAGCGCGGTCGCGTCGCAGATGAGCGGCGTTTCCGGTCAGCTCTCGACCCAGACGGAAGTGCTGCGCGCCGAGGTCGATGAGTTCATCGCCCGAGTCAGGGCGGTCTAGCTTGCCGCGCGAAGCGTTGGTGGGAGTGGTCTTCGCCCACCCGTGATGCTGAACGGTCCGGGGTTCGATTGAGATAAAATTAACCGTGTGCCTCTAAGTTTGCCGTGCTTTCGTTCATTAGCGTCCGATTACCAGTATCCGTCGGTTCCGGTGGAACGATAACGAACCAAAAGGGTAATCATGACTGCGATGCAGCACCATAACCGGGGTCCGGCAGAGGATAGTGGGACCCTGGTCGCCGAGCTTGCCAGCCGAATTGGAAATCTCGGGGTGGAACTTGCTGATATTTCCGGCAATCTCGATGAAATGACCGAGCGCGTCGGTCGCCAGGCGCGTCAGTTCAAGGACCTGCGACAGCTTTCCGAACGCATGGTGGCCGGCAATCGGGGCATCGACGACGGCGCCCGCGCGGCGCAGAACACCGCTGCTGCCGCCGGGTCGCAGATTTCCGATTCGCGCGCCATCGTCGGCACCGCCGTGCACCATATCGGCGAACTGACCGACGCGGTGACCCGCATCGAGGATCGGCTCGGGTCCTTCAACTCGGTTCTCGATCAGGTTTCGAGCGTCTCGGGCGCGATCGAGACAATCGCCAAGCAAACCAATCTCCTCGCCCTCAACGCCACCATCGAGGCGGCGCGGGCCGGCGCCGCCGGGCGCGGGTTCGCGGTTGTCGCCGGCGAGGTGAAGGCACTGGCCGAGGAGACCCGCAAGGCGACCGCCCGCATCCGCGACATCGTGCACAATCTGACCAGCCAGATCACCAATCTGATCGATGAAAGCGGCGCCGCCGCCAAACACGCGGAGGGTGCCGGCGAAGGCGCCGACAAAATGCAGGACGTGATGGCGAAGGTGGAGGAGAGCTTCGCGTCCGTCGGGCGCGAGATCGACTCCATCGCCCATGCGGCCGCCGGCAACCTCGGCGACTGCGACCGCGTTTTGGGCGAGCTCGGCGATCTCGCCGAGGGCGTCGACCGCTCGTCGGAAAATCTGCAGCAGGCGGAGAAGCGCATCCAAGGGCTTTTGGGTTTAAGCGAAACCTTGATCGAGTTCATCGCCGAGAGCGGCGTCGAAACCGCCGATACGCCGCTGATCCGCGCCGTCATGGACACCGCCGCCCGCATCTCGCAGGAATTCGAAAACGCGATTCAGAGCGGCGAGATCACGCTCGATCAGCTGTTCGATGAAAATTATCGCGAGATTCCGGGCACCGATCCGCTGCAGTATATGACCGACTACGTCGAGTTCACCGACCGGCTGCTGCCGCCGATCCAGGATTCGGTGCAGAAGATCGATCCGCGCGTGGTGTTTTGCTGCGCCTGGGCCCGGGGCGGATATTTGCCGACCCACAATCCGGAATACCACCAGAAGCCACGCAAGGGCGATCCGGTGTGGAACGCCGCC
Source organism: Pseudomonadota bacterium (assembly GCA_021793055.1). GTDB lineage: Bacteria > Pseudomonadota > Alphaproteobacteria > Ferrovibrionales > Ferrovibrionaceae > JAJYTL01. The sequence continues at coordinate 5,994 of JAJYTL010000096.1, read as the reverse complement.
CATTGCCGCAATCGGCGTCTTTTCAAGGATCGTGCGGTGCAGAAGGTGGCCGCCAACACCAAGCCATTCCTGGTGCAAACCTATCGGCGCGACATGGGTGGCGGAAATTTCGTTCTGATGAAGGATATTTCGGCGCCAATCGTCGTGCGGGGCCGTCATTGGGGCGCCTTCCGCATGGGCTGCCGGCAGGCCTGAGCCGCCCGGCGGCAAACAGCGCGCCGCCGCCCCGGCAACGAAAAACGCCGCCCGGATCGACCGGGCGGCGTTTCGGCATGAGACGCCGAGGCATAAATGGCCCGGCCGGAACCGAGCCGACGCGCTGGCCTAGAACAGTGCCGCGCCTTTCGCGAGCGCGATCCAGACTCCGATCAGGAACGGCACGCCAACGCCGATCCAGGCGAGCGCCGTGCCGATGCCGGCCTGGCCGCGCGCGGCACTCGCCGCGTGCCCGCCGCTTCCCGCTTGCTCGTGCTGGAGCGCGCGTTCCCTGGCGAGTTCCTCGTCGGACATGTAGTGCTGGTCCTCCACCGGCTTGACCAGGGCGTTGCAAATCAGGCCGACGAACAACAGCCCCGCCATGATGTAGAGGGTGAGGTTGTAGACCTGGTTGTGCGGAATGCCGTGATCGAGCTCGTACTGGCGCAAGCCCGCGATCAGCGCCGGGCCGATGATGCCCGCCACCGACCAGGCGGTGATCAGCCGGCCGTGAATGGCGCCCACCATCTGGGTTCCGAAAATGTCGGCGAGATAGGCCGGCACGGTCGAGAACCCGCCGCCGTACATCGACAGGATGATGCAGATGCTGAGCACGAACAGCCCGGGGATGCCGAGGCGGCCCCAGGTCGGCAGCAACACGTAGAGGACGATGCCGAGAACGAAGAATGTGTAGTAGGTGGTCTTGCGTCCGATGATGTCGGAGAACGACGCCCAGAACAGACGGCCGAGGCTGTTGAAGAGGCTGATGAGGCCAACCAGCCCCGCCGCCGCCGCAACGATCGCCGCCTTCTGCGCCACCGGCGAAAGGCCTGCGCCGCCGCCGATCAGCTTGACGCCGAACACGTCCTGCAGCATCGGGCTGGCCATCGAAATCACCCCGATGCCGGCGGTGACGTTGAGGCAGAGCACCAGCCAGATGAGCCAGAACTGCGGAGTCTTCAAGACGCGGTCGAGATGGACGTGGCGGCTTGTGATCATCGCCTTTTCGTTTTCCGCCTCCGACGGCGTGAAGCCTTCCGGATGCCAGCCCATGGGCGGGACGCGGAAGCCGAAGGCGCCGATCGACATCACCACGACGTAGATTGCGCCGAGGATGATGAGCGCGGCGGAAACGCCGCGGATGCCGTCATGGGAGAACCGGGCCATCAGCCAGACGGCGAGCGGCGCGCCGATCATCGCGCCGCCGCCGTAGCCCATGATGGCGAAACCGGTGGCGAGGCCGCGCCGGTCGGGGAACCATTTGATCAGCGTCGAGACGGGGGCGATGTAGCCCAGTCCCTGGCCGACGCCGCCGAGCAGGCCGCAGCCGAGATAGACCAGCCAGAGCTGGTGCACGGAAACGCCGATGCCGCCGAGGATGAGGCCGCCGCCCCAGCAGAGCGCGGCGATGAAGCCGGCCTTGCGGGGACCCGCATGCTCCAGCCAGCCGCCCCAGATCGCGGCCGAGATGCCGAGCACCGCGATGAAGGTCTCGAAGATGTGCGTCTCGGCCGGCACGCTCCAGTTACAGGTGGTGGTGGTGAGCTGGGCGAGGAAGCCTTGCCCGGCGCAGGCCGCCGCGTTGGCATTGGTGACGAGATGGCTCATCGGCAGCCAGAACACCGAGAAGCCGTAGGCCATGCCGATACAGAGATGGATGCAAAGCGCCGCTGGCGGAACCAACCAACGGTTGAACTCCGGTCTCGCGATAGTCTGTCCGCGATCCAATATGGAAACCTGAGCCACGATAACCCCCCTATTTGTTTTTCGTCTAAATCATTGCTCGCTTGGCGCCTCTGATAAAACAAGCAAACCGCGAGTACAGGCGCACAAATCACCCGATACGGGACGTCCGTCTTTTGATCCAAGGCAACAATTCGGCAGCAAAAGCGTTCGCTCGCCGATTGCAGGTCTGCCTAGTATTGAATGATCTGGGCGGGAAGGCCTGAAATCCTCATTAAGTGAAGGTGGAAGCAACTACGCGTAACGCGGCCGCTTCAGGCCTAAAGTTAAGACTTTACGTTTTTTAGCTCGTAGTCAAGAGGCTTCGTCGCCTTGCAACGATTTCGCGTCGGAGACATCGCGGGCGGCCGCGAGGGCCCGGAAACGATAAGAGCCGCCGAAGCGGCGGGCTTCGGCGGCTCTTCGTTGGTCCTCTTGGTCCGGGCCGCGAGCAGGCGGCCAAGGAGGACGGTTTCAGCGCTCTATAACGGCAGGTGATAGCCGCTCGTGATATTCAGCACCGTGGCGAACATCAGGTAGATCAGCCATATCCCGGTGATCATGTGGAAGAAGCCGAGCCCCCTCTCGCTCAACGGGTACATCGCCTTCACGCTCGCCGGGATATCGCAGATATAGACGCCGCAAAGCCCGAGGAACAACACGCCGACCGGCCAGTCGCCGGCGTGGAAGAAGACGATGGCGCCGAGCGCCGAGATGGCCAGGAATCCGATGGCCATGAAGGCGTTCGGCCGCGGGTCGGCGCCCTTCATGCGGTTGTAGCCGAGCGCGAACCAGTGGATGCCATAGGCCGAAAAGGCGAGCGCCGCCATGTAGAGCGGCGCGCCCTTGAACACCTGGAACCAGGTCAGACCGACGAACAAGATCATGCCGGTCACGAACTGGCAGAACCCCGGCAGCCATATGCCCCACATTCCGGTGCCGATGTCGACCGACTGATCCCGCTTGGGATATCCGAAAAGCTCTTGCGGGAAATAGATGAGGTAGCCGGTGCCGAGCCCGAAGAACCCGAGCGCGATCGGCAGATAGGCCGAGGTTTGAAGATGAACTGCATCCATGACTTGTCTGTTTCCTCTTGATTTTTAAGGTACGACAACAAACCCAACGTTGTCCGTCCCGGCGAACTTTCCCGACGACACACCGTGCTGCCGGCGGGAGCGACGCCAAGACAAGATCGAAAGCCAACGGGACGTCAGCGACGCCGCCGGCCGTTTTCAGATGTGATCGATGGTTCCCCCCTGTCTCGTTGTTACATCTGGAAAGGCGATCGCTTGATTGGGATGGCCGGATGGCCGAGGCGGGATCGCGGGGTCGACATCAAGAATTCGCCCCGCGATTGGTCGAGGAAAGAAGATCGCATGACCCGAAGCGTGGCTTGCGCCGCGGGATGCCAGCGCCCTTGCCGGAACACGCATGCCATCCGTGATCCCGGGCTCCCCGTCCCAGGATGTCGAGCGGCGGAGCGCCGGCGGTCATCGGTATTGGCCAGTATGACGAAGCCCAGTCCCTGCTCAGATCTTTTCGCGGCTTTTTGTTTTTGCTGCCTGCGCCGCCTGCGCTTCTTCGTCGCGGAGGCGCTCGATCGCTTCGCGCACCAGCGGATCGAGACCGGCGCCCCCGTGCTGCTCGAGATGAACGAAAATATCGTGGCGCATGCGCGGTTCCCAAAACATCCGGATGTGCTCGGCGATGCCGGCGACCGGTTCGCGATCGCGCTGGCTGGCGAAGAATTTGCCGATCTGGTTGGCCATGTAGACGAGCTTTTCAGGTAGCATGAGCTTCACACTTTCCCAGCAAAACGACCAACGGGACGGCGATGCGCCGCATGACGCCGGTGCGGCGCGTCACTCGGCGGCTTCCACGGCGACGCGGCGGTTGTTCCGGGCGACCTCGCGGTACTCCTCCTGCCATTCCGTCGGCCCGTTGGACGGCGAGATCTGGACCGCGGTGACCTTGTATTCCGGGCAACTCGTCGCCCAATCGGAATAATCGGTGGTGACCACGTTGGCCTGCGTCTCCGGGTGATGGAAGGTGGTGTAGACGACGCCCGGCGCGACGCGCTCGGTCACCTTGGCGCGCAGCGAGGTCGCGCCGGCCCGGCTGTCGAGCCGCACCCAATCGCCATCGCGCACGCCGCGCACTTCGGCATCGTGCGGATGGATTTCAAGCAGGTCCTCCTCGTGCCACACCACGTTCTCGGTGCGCCGGGTCTGCGCCCCGACATTGTATTGCGTGAGGATGCGCCCGGTGGTGAGCAGCAGCGGGAAGCGCGGTCCCACCTTTTCGTCTGTCGGCACGTATTCGGTGATGACGAACTTGCCCTTGCCGCGGACGAACTTGCCGACGTGCATGACGGGAGTGCCCTCGGGCGCGTTGGCGTTGCACGGCCATTGCACCGAGCCCATGGCCTTGATCTTGGCAAACGACACGCCGGCGAAGGTCGGCGTCAGGCGGGCGATCTCGTCCATGATCTCGGAGGGATGGCTGTAGGTCATGGGGTAGCCCATGGCGTTGGAGATCAGGCAGGTGATCTCCCAGTCCTCGTAGCCGTTCTTCGGCTTCATCACCTTGCGCACCAGTTGGATACGGCGCTCGGCGTTGGTGAAGGTGCCGTTCTTCTCGAGAAAGGTCGAGCCCGGCAGGAAGACATGGGCGTAGTTTGCCGTCTCGTTGAGAAACAGGTCCTGCACCACGACGCATTCCATGGCGGCGAGGCCGGCCGAGACATGCCGGGTGTCGGGGTCCGATTGCAGGATGTCCTCGCCTTGCACGTAGAGGCCCTTGAAGCTGCCGTCGATGGCCGCGTCGAACATGTTCGAGATGCGCAGGCCCGGCTCCTTCTCCAGCGCCACCTTCCAGGCATCCTCGAACAGCGCCCGCGTCGCGCCGTCGGACAGATGCCGGTAGCCGGGCAACTCGTGCGGGAAGGAACCCATGTCGCAGGAGCCCTGCACGTTGTTCTGGCCGCGCAACGGATTGACGCCAACGCCGGACTTGCCGAAATTGCCGGTCGCCATGGCGAGATTGGCGAGGCCGATCACCGCCGTCGAGCCCTGGCTGTGTTCGGTCACGCCGAGGCCGTAGTAGATCGCGCCATGTTCGGCCGACGCGTAAAGGCGGGCCGCCTTGCGGATGATATCCGCCGGCACGCCAGTCGCCTTTTCCGCTTCCTCGGGGCTGTTCTGCTTCTCGGCGACGAAATCGGCCCAGTAGCGGAAATCGTCGGCTTCGCAGCGCTCGCGCACGTAAGCCTCGTCGACCAGCCCTTCCGTCACCACGACATGGCCGAGCGCATTCAGCATCGCCACGTTGGTGCCGGGCTTCAGGGGCAGGTGATAGGCGGCCTGGATGTGGGGCGAGCGCACCAGGTCGATGCGGCGTGGGTCGATGACGATGAGCTTGGCGCCCTCGCGGAGCCGCTTCTTCATGCGCGAGGCGAAGACCGGGTGGGCATCGGTCGGGTTGGCGCCGATCACCAGGATGACGTCGGCGTGCTCGATCGAATCGAAGTCCTGCGTGCCGGCCGAGGTGCCGAGCGTGGTCTTCAGCCCGTAGCCGGTCGGCGAGTGGCAGACCCGGGCGCAGGTGTCGGTGTTGTTGTTGCCGAAGCCGGCCCGCACCAGCTTCTGCACCAGATAGGTTTCCTCGTTGCTGCAGCGCGAGGAGGTGATGCCGCCGATCGCGCCCTTGCCGTATTTCGTTTGGATGCGCTTGAACTCGGAGGCGACGCGGCCGATCGCCTCTTCCCAGCTCACCTCGCGCCACGGATCGCTGATCTTGTCGCGCACCATAGGCTTCAGGATGCGGTCGCGGTGATTGGCGTAGCCCCAGGCGAAGCGGCCCTTGACGCAGGAGTGGCCCTCGTTGGCCTTGCCGTCCTTCCATGGCACCATGCGCACGACCTGGTTGCCCTTCATCTCGGCCTTGAAGCCGCAGCCCACGCCGCAGTAGGCGCAGGTGGTGAGGATGCTGTGCTCGGGCTGGCCGAGTTCGATCACGCTTTTTTCCTGCAGCGTGGCGGTGGGGCAGGCCTCGACGCAGGCGCCGCAGCTCACGCAT
>JAJYTL010000095.1 GCA_021793055.1 Pseudomonadota bacterium | reverse complement strand
CGCCGGTGCCGTCGATAAGGCGAACAAGCGGCAGGCGCAACTCGTTCGCCATCTGCTCGCTCATCACCTGCTTGCCGCGGATCGCGGCATCGGCCGCGCCGCCCCGCACGGTGAAGTCGTCGCCGCGGACGACGACCGGCGGGCTGTCGATGCGGCGCCGTCCGAAGACGAAATTGGCCGGCATGAATTGAATCAGGTTGCCGCTCTCGTCATAGCTCGCCTTGCCGGCCAGCGCGCCGATCTCGTGGAACGAGCCGGGATCGAGCAGCCCGGCGATGCGCTCGCGCACGGTGAGCTTGCCGTTGTCGTGCTGGCGCTGCACCTTGTCCGGGCCGCCCATCTCGCGGGCCAGCGCTTCGCGCGTCTTCAGTTCGTCGATTTCCGGCTGCCAGGTCATGGTTTCCCCGATGGTCAGAGCGTGTCCCCGCCTCGACGGTAGCAACGCCGTTGACAATCGACAACACGCATCCCCTACTGATCGGGCCGCGCGGTCGCGCGGCAGCGAACTCGGGGGAGACGATGGCCGCAGGCGACGTCAAGGCTCACATCGCGGGCCGGGTGTGGAAGATCGAGGTTCAGGTTGGCGAGCAGGTCGCGGCAGACGATGCGATCCTCATCCTCGAATCGATGAAGACGGAAATCCCGGTGGTGGCGCCGAAGGCGGGAACGGTGGCCGCGATTCGCGTCGCCGAGAACGATGACGTGAGCGAAGGTCAGATTCTCGCGGAGATCGAGAGTTGATGCCGCCTCGCCGCCGGCGCGGCGGCGAGGCGCTGTTCGCCATGACGGCGCTCTTTAGCTCTGCTTAGGCCAAGGCCGCTTGCGTCGGCTTGGCGCCGCTATGGCGCCGCCGGCGACCGTTGCCGTTCGGGCGCTTCTGCCCTTGACTTTGCCCCTGGCTGTGACCGTTACCGGCCTCGGGCCGCTTGTGCGCGCCGCGGTGCGGTCGCGACGGGCGGCCGGGCTTGGCGCCCGCTGAATGGGCGGCGGCCGAGGCGGCGGCGTGGAACGGATGATCGGCGACCACCGCGAGGCCCCGCCGCGTGACCTTCTCGATCTCGCGCAAGAGCGGTCGTTCGCTGCCGTCGCAGAACGCGAGGGCGATGCCGTCGGCGCCGGCCCGGGCGGTGCGACCGATGCGGTGGACATAGGTCTCCGGAACCTCCGGCAGATCGAAATTCACCACATGGCTGATGCCGTCGATGTCGATGCCGCGGGCCGCGATATCGGTCGCGACCAGAACCCGGGCGCGGCCGTCGCGGAAATCGGCCAGCGCCCGCTGGCGCTGGGTCTGCGACTTGTTGCCATGGATCGCGCGGGCGACGATGCCGGCCTTGTCCAACAGCCGGGTGATGCGGTCGGCGCCATGTTTGGTGCGCGAGAAGACCAGCGTGCGGAGCAGCGCCGGGTCTTTCAGAAGCTGGATCAGGAGCGCCGGCTTGTTGTCCTTCTCCAGGAAATAGACCCGCTGGTCGATGCGCTCGACCGTGGTCGCGGCCGGGGTCACGGTGACCCGTACCGGATCGCTCAGGATGCCGCCGGCAAGCTCGGCGATCGGCGCCGGCATGGTGGCGGAGAAGAACAGCGTCTGGCGCGTCTTGGGCAGCGTGGCCACGACCCGCTTGACGTCATGGATAAAGCCCATGTCGAGCATGCGATCGGCCTCATCCAAGACGAAGATCGAGAGTTCGCTGAGGCGCAGGTAGCCCTGCTGCATGAGATCGAGGAGGCGGCCCGGCGTTGCCACCAGGATATCGACGCCGCGGGCCAGCGTCTGCACCTGCGGCCGCTGCGGCACGCCACCGAAGATTACGGCAGTGCGAAGGGCCATGTGGCGGCCGTAGCTCTGGAAGCTCTCGGCGATCTGGACCGCGAGCTCGCGGGTCGGGGTGAGGATCAGGGCGCGGGTCGAATTTCGCGGCGGATTCATGCGCACGGCGCCAAGCCGCTGCAGGATCGGCAATGCGAAGGCCGCGGTCTTGCCGGTGCCCGTCTGGGCGATGCCGAGGAGATCGCGGCCGGCAAGGAGATGCGGAATCGCCTGCGCCTGGATCGGAGTCGGTGTCCGGTAGTTCTCGGCCCGGATGGCGCGTTGCAGCGGCTCGATGAGGGCGAGATCGGCAAAAGAATGAGTCACGTGTGTCTGACTTTCTCAATAAGCAAGCGACGGGCGCCTCCGCGGTCTGTTCCGCGTGACAAAGGGGCCCGTTTGCGTTGTGGCCTGCCTCGCGCGCGACGAGGTGCCTTGGCATCTATCAGGGGATGATCTCGAAATGCGGGCGCTTCAGGCTGGGCCGATGGCCCGGCGTTTCCGAGCGCCCCGCGCGATTACGAGAAAATGATAGCCGGCGCACCATCGGCGCTTCCGGCGGAAAAGTCAAGAAGCGTAGAGGGCAGTGCCATGTGCCGGCGCCAAGCGCAGGCCCCGGGTGGGCCGCGCCGATACCGCCTCGCCGCGGCCCGCGAGGCGGCCCTGGTCCGGCCCGGCCACGCGCTGCCGCCGTGGCAACGCGAACTGCTGCGCCAGGCATCGAAACTGCACCTGCCGACGGAAAACGCTTCCGCCAGCATTCTCTGGATCAGAGCCTTCAGCGCTGCGGCGAGGCCCTGTTGGCGCCGGCGCTCATCGCTTGGCTGTTCGGCGCTGCGGCCGTTTCGCCGACCCCGGCGGTTCTTTTGACGCTCGCTGCCTTTCCCGTTGCGGGATGGCTGCTGCCCAATTTGGTCGGACGCGCGCTGCTCAAGCGGCGCACCAATATGATCGAGATCGCGCTGCCGGACGCGCTCGAGCTTCTCGTCGTCTGCGTCGAAGCCGGCCTCTCGCTCGAAGACGCCATTACCCGGGCGGCGGCCGAGCTCAGGAGTTCCCGGCCCGAAATGGCCGAGGAACTCGATCATATGTCGGCGGATTTGCGCATCCTGCCAAGCTGGGATCAGGCTCTACAGAATCTGGCCGCGCGCATCGATCTGCCGAGCATCCATTCCGTGGTGACCACGCTCGGCCAAACCATGCGCTACAGCACGCCGCTGGTTCAGGCCTTGCGGGTGGCCGCGGCGGATCTGCGCAACGAGTCCCTGATCTAGCTCGAGGAGCGGGCCAACAAGCTGCCGGTGCTTCTGACCATCCCGATGATGGTCTTCATGATGCCGGCGATGCTTCTCATCGTCGTCGGTCCGGCGGCGCTCCGCCTGATCGACGTCTTTCTGCGCTGAACGCCCGCTCCGCCGCGGGCGACCGTGCGGCGGGGCAGGGCGTGAGCGCCATATCACGCCGTCGTTTTCAGCGCCGCTAGCACCTTCGGTGGCGATATAGGCAGGGCGTAGAAGCGCTTGCCGAGCGCATTGTGGACGGCGTTCGAGATCGCCGCCAACGGCGGCACGATCGAAGCCTCGCCGACGCCGCGCACGCCTTGCGGGTGCTTCGGGTTCGGAACCTCGACGATCACCGTGTCGATCATCGGCAGGTCCGAGCACACCGGCATGCGATAGTCGAGGAAGCTCGGGTTATCGACCTGTCCCTTGGCGTTGTAGATGTATTCCTCGTTGAGCGCCCAGCCGATGCCCTGCGCGACGCCGCCCTGCATCTGGCCCTCGACGTAGCTCGGGTGGATCGCCCGGCCGGCATCCTGGAAGGCGGTGAAGCGCACCACTCGGACGATGCCGAGCTCAAGGTCGACCTCGACGTCACAAATATGGGTGGCGAAGCCGCCCTCGGCGCCGGTGGTGTTGAGCTGCACGCCGGCGCCGATCGGGCCGCCGGTCGCGCTTGCCTTGGCGGCGATCTCGGCCAGGGTGAGCGGCGGGAAGTTACCGGCGTTCTTGCCGGCCGGGTGCGCCGCGCCCTCAGCCCAAGTGACCGCCTCGGGGTCGATCTGCCAGATCTGCGCCGCGCGCTCGCGCAGCGTCGCGATGACCTTCTCGATCGACTGCGTGACCACCATGGAGGAGGCGAACAGCGCCCGGCTGCCGCCGGTCAGATTGCTGAAGCCGATGCTCGCGGTATCGCCGATCAGCACCGAGACCCGCCGGTAGTCGATGCCGAGCAACTCGGCCGTGATATTGGCGATCGAAGCGCGCGAGCCGCCGATATCGGGATGGCCGGTGGTGACGACGACATTGCCGTCCTCGGTGATGTTGACCTGGGCGCTCGATTCGCCGCCGGCGTTGAACCAGAAGCCGCTGGCGACGCCGCGGCCCTGATGCGGCCCGAGCGGCGCCTGGTAGTGCGGATGCGCGCGCGCCGCCGCAACCGTCTCGGCGAATCCGATGCGGGGATAGACCGGCCCGTGCGCCGCCTTCGTGCCTTCTTTGGCGATGTTCTTCAAGCGCAGATCGAGCGGGTCGATGCCGAGCTTCTCGGCGATCTCGTCGAGCACGCATTCCACCGGATAGGCGCCGATCGGCGCGCCCGGCGCCCGATAGGCGGTGACCTTGGAGCGGTTGCAGACGACGTCGAAGCCTTGCGACAGGACATTCGGAATATTGTAGGGTGCGAAGGCGCAGCCGGCGGAACCGCGGATCGGCGAGCCGGGCAGGGCACCGGCCTGCAGGTAGAACGCGCCCTGCGCGGCGACGATGCGGCCGTCCTTGGTGGCGCCGATCTTGACCGTGCTCTTCGAGGCGGAGGTCGGGCCGGTGGCCCGCATCACTTCTTCGCGGGTCATCACCATCTTCACCGGCCGCCCCGACTTCTTCGCCAGCATCGTCGCGACCGGCTCCAGGTAGATGATGGTCTTGCCGCCGAAGCCGCCGCCGATCTCGGCCGGAATGGCGCGGATGCTGCTCTGCGGCAGGCCGGTCAGCATCGAGGTCATGGCGCGCACCATGAAGTGCCCCTGGCTGGAGCTCCAGATCGTCGCCTTGCCGTCGGCGGTGACGCTGACGAGACAGGCCTGCGGCTCGATATAGCCCTGGTGCACTGGCCGGGTGGTGAAGGTGCGCTCGACGATGACGTCGGCCTTCGCGAAGCCTTCCGCGATATCGCCAAGCTTGTGCTCAAGCTTGCCGGCGATGTTGGACGGCTTGCCCTCGAAGCGGATGAAGTCGTGCAGGATCGGTGCGTCCGGCTTCAGGGCGTCGTCGATCTCGATGGCCCAGGGCAGGACCTCGTAATCCACCTCGATCAGTTTGCAGGCCTCGGCCGCGATCTCCGCCGTGGTGGCGGCGACGGCGGCGATGGGATGGCCGTGGAACAGGGCCTTTTCGCGCGCCATGACGTTGCGGCACATCCAGCGCATGTCCTGGATGCCGAGCATGACCGATTTATCGACCGGGAAATCGACGATGTCCCGCGCCGTCACCACGGCCTTCACGCCGGTAAGGGCCTCGGCCTTCGCGGTATTGATCGCGCGGATGTGGGCATGCGGGTGCGGGCTGCGCAACAGCTTGCCCCAGATCATGCCGGGCATGGTGGTGTCGGCCGCGAAGGCGGCGCGCCCGGTGACCTTCTCGGCGCCGTCGGGACGGATCGTGCGCCGGCCGATCCACTTGTTGGTCATCTCGTTCATCGCACTGCCTCCCGCATTTCCGCGGCCGTTTCCAGGACCGCACGGACGATCTTGTCGTAACCGGTGCACCGGCAGAGATTGCCGGCGAGCCAGTAGCGGACCTCGCTTTCGCTCGGGTCCGGGTTGCGGTCGAGCAGAGCCTTCGCCGCGACCAGCATGCCCGGCGTGCATATGCCGCATTGCAGCGCCGCCATTTCGAGGAACTTGCGCTGCAACGGGTGCAGCGTGTCGCCTTCGGCCATGCCCTCGATGGTGCGGATGTCGGCGCCTTCGGCCTCGGCGGCCAGCATCAGGCAGGAACAGACCAGCCGGCCGTCCAGGGTAATGCTGCAGGCGCCGCAATCGCCTGAGCCGCACCCTTCCTTGGAGCCCGTGAGGCCGAGCGGGCCGCGCAGCACGTCGAGCATGGTTTCGTCCGGCTCGCAGAGGAATTCCGTCGGTTCGCCGTTTACGGTGGCGGAAATATGCAGTTTGGCCATGACTCAAGCCCCTTTGGCGCGGTCGGCGGCGATGCCGGCGGCGCGCTTCAACAACACGCCGGCGACCTCGGTGCGGTAGGCGATGGTGCCGCGCTTGTCGTCGATCGGATGGCAGGCGGCGCGGCAGGCGGCCGCCGCGGCGTCGAGGGCGGCGGCGTCGAGCCGGCTGCCGATCAAGGCCTTTGCCGCCGCGTCGACCCGCAGCACCGTCGGCGCCACGGCGCCGAGCCCGACCCGTGCGGCGGTGCAGACGCCGTCTTTAAGCGTGAGATTGACGCCGCAGCCGACGACGGCGATGTCCATTTCGGTGCGCGGAATCATGCGAAGATAGGCGTCGCCCGAGCCCAATGGGCGCGGCGGCAGGATGAAGCCGACGAGGATTTCGCCAGGCTGGAGGTTCGTCCGCCCCGGCCCCGCCGGCACGTCTTCCACCGGCATCTCGCGGCGCCCCTTCGGCCCCTGCAGCGTGGCGACGGCGCCGGCGGCGACCATGGCCGGCACGCTGTCGGCGGCCGGCGAGCCGTTGCACAGGTTGCCGCCCGCCGAAGCGCGCCCCTGGACCTGTGTCGAGCCGATCAGGTTGATCGCCTCCAGCAGGCCGGGCCAGACCTTGCCGAAGCGCGGATGTTCGGCAAGCCGCGCGCCCGCAACGGCGCCGCCGATGCGAAAGCCGCCGTCGGCGGTTTCCTCGATGCCGGTCAATTCGGCGATCTTCTTGATGTCGATGACCAGGCCGGGGCGCACCGCGCCGGCCCGCATTTGCACCAGAAGATCGGTGCCGCCGGCCAGGATGCGGGCCGCGCCCTTGGCCTCGGCAAATGCCCCCACCGCTTCGTCAAGGGTGCGCGGCACCACGTATCGCATATCGCTCATGTTCTTCCCGTCGTCGTTTCCGCTGTCCGCTCGCCCCGTTCTTCTTCGCTTCGGTGGTCGGCCATGTCCGGCCCGCGGACGGGAGCAGGCTACATGGCCAAAGCGGATCGGAACAACCCCTAAGGCTCGTCCTGGGCTCGATTTGCTCAGAAAACGCAGCGGCGGCGAAGGCGAGACAGAGCGAAAGGGGCAGGGGAAGTCGCGCCCATCGTGGCGCTTGCGCCATAATACCGAGGCTTTTCGGTATTATGGCGCAAGCGCCACAAGCACAGTGGCGCGCCCAACCCCATGTTTAAAAGTATGAAGACGTCTGGCGGAGTCGCACGCGCGGCTGTATATCCTGCGCTTGCCGGGCTAATATTTGCGAGCATCGTCGCAGGAGAGGGACGCTATGGCCAAGGGGATAGTTCGCCCGTCGGAACCATCAGACGAAGAAGAGGAGGCCAACAGAAAGGCCATTGCCGCCGTTCCCGGTATCTATGCGGATACGTGGTTCATTGGAGCCTGGAAGGGCCACACACGGATCACCTTCGGAGAGGTGGTGACGGCCTCCGGCATAGAAGCATGGCGAACCGCCGTGGTAATGGAAACGCCAGATGCCGAAAAGCTCTGCAAACAAGTCCTAGAAATGATAGAGCGTCGAAAAGAAAAAGTGAAAAAGGTGCCCTCAGAGGAAAAGGACGATTAGCCGTAGGGCTGCAAAAATGGGGGGCGCACCGCAAGATTTTGAGGGAGAAAAGAAAGTCTCCACGGCTGCGGATATTATTGATGTTGAGAAGGCGCGGCCTCCAAGTAAGAACTACGAAGGCCAGTATAAAATATCTACCACGAAGCCCGATAATCTTCGACGCCACGACATTTCTGATGAGGAATTAGAAATGTTGAGCGGCGAAAGTAGAGACGGCCTGTCAGAGGCATTTTGGGCCTTTGTAGGCGTTGTGTTGGGCGCGCTTCCCTCAGCTTGTCAAGCTTTCTATAGGGCATTTTGGGCGGTCCCCAGAATTCCACTTAGCATTACTCACCTTGTTGAAATCATTGAGGTGTGTGGCGCAATCATAGGCATCGTCATAGTTCGATGGGTTTCTCGCGGACGCAGTTCTCGAATTAAGCAGTTGGTACAAACCATTCGGGCGCGGAAAACCACCGAAGCCTAAGCATTCAAGTTCTTAGTCAATCCGCTTCGTGCACTCGCACGGTATGACAGCCGATTGCGATCAGACATGCGACGAAGAACCCCGCGCTGAATCCCCCTCGGGCAATCTTATTCGAAAGATTGCGGGCATTCTCGGGGATTCCCATAGCCGTTAGCTTCTCCGCCAAATCGCCGAAATCCAGGTTTCTCCGTTTGATCTCCGCCCGGAGGATGCCCTTCGCCTTGTCCTGAAAGGACTTTTCCGCTTCCGTCATGGCCGCTCCCCATTTCTGACTAAAAATCATCATATCAGATGATTTTTCACTTGAAAAGGGGAGCATGGTTCACTAGATTTGAGGAGTGTTCATCAAATCTGGTGACTTTTCATGGCCCAACATTTTCTTCTCTCATCCGCCGCGAAGAACCTCAGTCTGGCTCAGGTCTTCCGGCTTTCGGATAGCGAGGCCGAGGCCATGTTTCGTAATGTCCGTTGGCCGGAAACCAACGGCGAGTCGGTGTGCCCGCATTGCGGCGGTCTGGATGCTTACGAGTGCCGTCGCCCGCAGGGCGCGCTTCGCTTCCGCTGCAAGGCTTGCGGTAAGGATTTCAGCATCACCTCTGGCACTCTCTTCGCTTCCCACAAACTGCCGCTCCGCCACTACCTCGCGGCCATCGCGATCTTCTGCAATGAAGTGAAGGGCAAGAGCGCCTTGGCCATCTCGCGCGATCTCGGCGTCTCCTACAAGGCTTGCTTCGTTCTTCTGCATAAGATCCGCGAGGCCATGGCCGAAGAGATGCGGGGCCGCAAGATCGGCGGCACCGGGAAGATTGCGGAAATTGACGGCGGATATTTTGGTGGCTACGTGAAGCCAGCCAATCACAAAGAAAACCGCCGTGACCGGCGCAAGGTGGCAAATCAGAACGGCAAGCGGAGGGCTGTTGTCATCGTGCGGGAGCGCAACGGCCATTCTGTCCCTGCCGTTTTCGGCACGGAAGGACAAGCTCTGAATTGGATCAAGTCGCGCATTGAGCCCGGCACCGTCATCAACGCCGACGAAGGAGCGGGATGGGATGCTTTGAATGCCCGCTTCGAAATGCGCCGCATCAATCACCAAGAGGCCTACAGCGCCGAAGATAGCTGCACCAATTGGGCCGAGGAGTTCTTTAGCCGGATGCGCCGCGCCGAGATCGGCCATCATCACCATATCGCTGGCGCATATCTTCTCCGCTACGCGCAAGAGGCTTCATGGCGCGAGGATAACCGTCGTGTCAGCAATGGCGAGCAAGTCGAGCGTGTCGCCCGTCTCGCGATGATGCGGAAGCCTTCGGTTGATTTCGCGGGGTACTGGCAGCGCCGAGCGCCGACCACATAAAGGCAGAAGGCCGGAGCATTGCTCCGGCCAAAGCCTCAAAATCCGTCCTCTGTTTCCATCATCATTGGTTGGCTCCTGTGCATTGAGGCTTTCCCAAAGTCTGCCTAGTATATAGCGCAATCGTAACTAGGCGGTATATATCCAATCACTCCTAGGTGGTCGCCCGCGCACCGGCAAAGGGGGAACGGTGGGATGACAACGTCATACGCTATTCTGACGGCGGCGGGGCTCGCCACTATCGGATGGATATACACCGCCCGTCGGTCGCGCCACTTGGCGCGAAAACAGTATACCATAACTGTCCTATTGCAGGGAGCATTTAATTCAGAGTATAGGGAGGCGCTAGACCTTCTTGCGCCACATATAAAAGAAAAAACATGCCCTAACTTAGATGACGACAAAAATAGGGAAATAAAGGACGCTTTTCGTTTAGTAGCTAATTATTACGAATTTATAGCCGCCGGCTTGCGAAACGGTGATTTTGACGAACGTCTAGTATTAGATAGTCGCCGCGCAACGGTGCTAAGTTTATTTGAGGTTTTTCAGGATCATATTTGGGGAATGCGAAATTCCAGAAGGCGTCAAACGATCTACGAACACCTAGAGTGGCTTCACGGTCGGTGGGAAAAGAAGCCGCCGGGCAAGTTTCAAAGGACGATTGAGCGCGTTCTTGCTCGCCCTTTTGCTGGCAAGCGCACCGATCCGCACGGCTAAAACGAAACAGACTATTAGCCCACGTCTAGTTGCCGTGGTTTCCACGGCCCTTCGGGAATGCGCCAGACACAGACGCCCTTGGTCTTGGTGATGCACTCGACCTTATTCCGCCGCG
>JAJYTL010000094.1 GCA_021793055.1 Pseudomonadota bacterium | reverse complement strand
TTCGGGATCATGCTCTAGAGCACGCCCTTGGTCGAGGGCACGGCGGCCGGCTGCCGCGGGTCGATGGCGATCGCCTGGCGCAGCGCCCGGGCGAGCCCCTTGAAGCAGCTCTCGACGATATGGTGATTGTTCTCGCCGTAGAGATTCTCCACATGCAAGGTAACGCCGGCGGCCTGGGCGAAGGCCTGGAACCATTCCTTGAACAGTTCGGTGTCCATGTCGCCAAGCTTCGGCTTCGAGAATTGCACCCGCCATACCAGATAGGGCCGATTCGAGATGTCGAGCGCGACCCGCGTGCAGGTCTCGTCCATCGGAATCAGCGCCGCGCCGTAGCGGGCGATGCCGGCGCGCTCGCCGAGCGCCTTGGCCACGGCCTGGCCGATGACGATGCCGGTGTCCTCGGTGGTGTGGTGGAAGTCGATGTGAAGGTCGCCCTTGGCCTCGACCGCGAGGTCGATCAGGCTGTGGCGCGAGAGCTGCTCCAGCATGTGGTCGAGGAAGCCGATCCCGGTCGCGACCTTGTATTGGCCGCTGCCGTCGAGATCGAGCTTCACCTCGACCGTTGTCTCCTTGGTCTTGCGTTCGACCGTCGCCTGGCGCATCGCGCCCTCCTTCACCCGCGCCGGCGGCCCGAGGCCGGCCGGCGTCTTGGCGTTGATATAACAGGAACCGAAGCGGAGGCCAATCGCCGCCTCGGGGCGCGCGTCCCGGCGCGCCGCGCCTTCGGGGGGCTTGACCCGGGGTGCGGAATGCTTACATGGTCAGCCACCCACCCGAACCTCCCCTCCCTGTTCCGGAGCAGCCGATGGCCGATCACGAGGCGACGACATGGCATGGCACCACCATCCTTTCGGTGCGCAAGGGCAATAAGGTGGTGGTGGCGGGCGATGGCCAGGTCACGCTCGGCCAGACGGTGATCAAGGCGAACGCGCGCAAGGTGCGGACCCTTTCCTCCGGCAAGGTCCTGGTCGGCTTCGCCGGCGCCACGGCGGACGCCTTCACCCTGGTCGAGCGGCTCGAGGCCAAGCTCGAGCAATACCCGGGTCAGCTCACACGCGCCGCGGTCGAGTTGGCCAAGGATTGGCGCACCGACCGCTATCTCCGCCGGCTCGAGGCGATGATGGCGGTGGTGGACAAGAGCGTGAGCCTGGTCCTGACTGGCACCGGCGACGTACTGGAGCCCGAGGACGGCTTGATCGGCATCGGCTCGGGCGGACAATACGCCCTCGCCGCCGCCCGCGCGCTGGTCGACCGCGACGACATGGACGCCGAGGCGATCGCCCGCAAGGCGATGCGCATCGCCGGCGACATCTGCGTCTACACCAATGCCAACATCGTTGTTGAAAGTCTCGATCTGCCATGACCTCCTCGACCCAGGAATTCAGCCCGCGCGAGATCGTTTCCGAGCTCGATCGTTTCATCGTCGGCCAGGACGAGGCCAAGCGCGCCGTCGCCATCGCGCTGCGCAACCGCTGGCGCAGGCAGGCGCTGCCGCCCGAGCTTCGCGACGAGGTGCTGCCGAAGAACATCCTGATGATCGGCCCGACCGGCGTCGGCAAGACCGAGATCTCGCGCCGTCTGGCGCGGCTCGCCCAGGCGCCCTTCATCAAGGTCGAGGCGACCAAGTTCACCGAGGTCGGCTATGTCGGGCGCGACGTCGAGCAGATCGTGCGCGATCTGGTCGAGGTTTCGGCCACCATGGTGCGCGAGCGCCGCCGCCGCGAGGTCGGCGCCCGGGCCGAGCTTGCCGCCGAGGAGCGCATCCTCGACGTGCTGGTGGGCGAGAGCGCTTCGCCCGACACGCGACAGAAATTCCGCAAGATGCTGCGCGAGGGCCAGCTCGACGACCGCGAGATCGAGCTTCAGGTGCAAGACAGCGGCGCCGGCCAGCTTCCCACCTTCGAGATTCCCGGCATGCCCGGCGCCCAGATGGGCATGCTGAATCTCAACGACATGCTCGGCAAGGCCTTCGGCGGCCGCACCCGGCCGCGCAAGATGACGGTGGCGGAAAGCCTGCGCGTGCTGACCCAGGAGGAAAGCGACAAGCTCCTCGACCAGGACGAAGTGACCAAGGAGGCGATACTGCACGTTGAGCAGAACGGCATCGTCTTCCTCGACGAGATCGATAAGATCTGCAGCCGCTCGGCCGAGTTCCGCGGCGGCGACGTGAGCCGCGAGGGGGTGCAGCGCGACCTCTTGCCGCTGATCGAGGGCACCACCGTCGCCACCAAGCACGGCCCGGTGAAGACCGACCATATCCTGTTCATCGCCTCGGGCGCTTTCCACGTCGCCAAGCCGAGCGATCTTCTGCCCGAGTTGCAGGGCCGGTTGCCGATCCGGGTCGAGCTCAAGTCCTTGAGCGAGGCCGATCTGAAGCGCGTCCTGGTCGAGCCCGAGGCGAGCCTGATCAAGCAGTACCGGGCCTTGCTCGCGACCGAGCGCGTTACCCTCGATTTCACCGACGACGGCATCGAGGAACTTGCCCATCTCGCGGCCGAGGTCAATGCCGGGGTCGAGAACATCGGCGCGCGCCGGCTCCATACCATCATGGAGCGGGTGCTGGAGGAGATTTCGTTCACCGCCGCCGACCACCCGGATACCACGCTGGTCATCGACGCCGCCTATGTGAAGGCGCATGTCGGCGAGCTCGCGACCAACGCCGATCTGCGGAAATTCATCCTTTAAGGCGGCCCGTGGCCGGCGCCGGGCGGTTTTTGGCTCGCGCCGACGGGTTTCGGGCCAAGACGGCGCGGGGCGGCAAGGTCGCGCGATAAAGGCGATGACAAGCTTGCCCGCCTTTGCTAAAACCCACCTCCTCCGGACGCCCGATCGGGCCGTCCTGCGGGCGCATAGCTCAGTTGGTAGAGCAGCTGACTCTTAATCAGCGGGTCCAAGGTTCGAGTCCTTGTGCGCCCACCATATTTCCCGAGGAATATCCGCGCCGGCGCGCGGCCCGGTGTTCGCCGCGGCCGATATGGGGCGGCGAAAGGGCCATGGCCGATCGGGCGTTGCCGGCGCTATCCTAAGTGCTTGACCATCGATCAGGGCCGTCCCGGCGGTGTTGGTAAGGGCGGGGCGGCGACGCCCATGTTCCAGTTCCAGGCGATGTTTCCGGCTTCGCGGCGTCGGCGCACGACCTCCTCGTGGAGCGGGTACATGCCGGGAGCGAGATGATCCGCCGCCCGAGGCACCTCGGCGAAATGCATATAGGCGGCATTGGCCGCATAAGGCTGCCAAGCCGGCCGATCCGCGGCGCGCGGCGCGCCCGAGCGGGCGAACGACGTCCAGTACGCGATCATCGCATCGGACAATTTGGCCTCGGCCGCCGTCGCCGGCACCTTCGGCCAGTAGGTTGGCGTGCGATCGGCGGTGCCGAGCGCATAGGGGATTTCGCTGGCGTGGAAGGCGTGCAGCCCGGCGGCGTCGGCCGCTGGATAGCCGTGATCGAAGAGATAGAGATAGGCGGGCAGGCCGAGCGCCGTCTGCTTGGCCGCGAGGCGCTCGGCGGTCCAGCCGTACATCGCGTCGCGCGTCGCCGCCAGGATGCTTTCGCCGATATCGCCGGACGGGTAGAGCCCGAGGAACGCGTCGGCGAGATCGCCATAGCGGTGGCGGATCGCCGCCTCATAGGCCGCGGCATCGGCCGGCGGCGGCGGCGCCAGGAAGCGGAGCGAGCGGATCTCGCCGCTGTTGAACCCGGCGAGAAGCGGAACCGGCGCCTGTTCGCCGCGATCCAGCACCTCGACGATCTGGCGCGGTAGGATGCAGCCATCGACCGTTCCGGAGGGCGGATAGCCCGCCTGCGACGCCCTCTCGGTGAGCGTCGCCGCGTCCATCGCGCGCAAGGTCGCGATGTCGTTCGCGCCGAGCTTGCTCGCGATGCGCAAGCCGGCAGCTTCGGCCGGCTCATGGCCGAAGCGCGGCTCTTTCAACTCCGGGGTCGAGATCATGTAGGCGCTCTCGGCGATCGCCTTGGCGAACAGGCCGCGCGCGGCGGGCGCCGCCATCAGATACATCACGCTGAGAGCGCCGGCGGATTCGCCGGCGATCGTCACGTTGGCGGGGTCGCCGCCGAAGGCCGCGATGTTGCGCCGGACCCATTGCAGTGCGGCGATCTGGTCGAGCAGCCCGTAATTGCCGGACACCTGCTCGGGCGATTCGGCGCTGAGATCGGGGTGTGCCAGATAGCCAAGGATGCCGAGGCGATAGTTGAGCGATACGACGACAATCCCTTGCCGCGCGAGCGCCGCGCCGTCATAGAGCGCTTCGCTGCTCGCCCCCCATATGAGCGCGCCGCCGTGTATCCACACCAGCACCGGCGCCGCGCGCGCCTCCCGCGGTGCCCAGATATTGAGCGAAAGACAGTCCTCGCTCATGGCCAGGGGCGGGTTGGCGTAGAGGCTTCCCGGTCGCGGCTTCGGCTGCACGCTGGCAGGTCCGAACGCGATGGCCTTGCGCACGCCTGGCCACGGCGGCATCGGCGCCGGCGGCTTCCAGCGGGCCGGCCCGACCGGCGGCATCGCGTAGGGAATGCCCTTGAAGATCGCGAGGCCGCCGTCCTCGATGCCGCGCAGCGCGCCGGCCGGCGCTCGAACGATGGGCCCGCCGGCCGCGGTTTGTCCGGCGAGCGGCATCGCGGCCGCCAGGGCGGCCGCCGTGAGCGCGTGGGGGAGCGTGAGCATCGGGCATCCTCTTCGATCGCGGCGGTGTTGCGCGGCACGGACACTGCCAGTATAGGTTGGGACAGATTAGGGCAATTCAATTTTGGCAGCGTGGCGCACCGTCGAAGTCTATTTCATGAGCGGGGCCACCTTGACCGTAGCTCGGTTCCTGAGTACACCGGACACGAGCGAAGATAAGACGGAGGAAACAACCGCTGGCGATGCCGAGAAGTTCACCGCTCGCGGTTTCAGGAGGAGATGCAGAAGATGTCATTCCGTTTGGCCGGCAGGCGTAGCGCTGCCGCAAACAATCTTTATTCCCTGGTCGGCCGTATCCGCAAGAGCGCGTCGGTTGCCGGATTGGCGGCCGCGGCGCTGCTCAGCCCGCTGGCGATGGGGCCTGCCCACGCCGCCACGAAGGTCATCAAGATCGCGTATATCGACCCGCTGTCCGGACCGTTTGGGCCGGTTGGCATCCTGGGCGCCCAGGGCTACGAATTCATGTTCAACAAGATCAATCACTCGGGGGAGCTTAAGGGCTATACGTTCAAGCTGGTTCCCTTCGACGATAAGGTCAATCCGGCGACGGCGCTCGTCGACGCCGAAAAGGCCTCGGACGAGGGCATCCGTTATCTGCTGCAGGGCAACGGCTCCAACGTGGCGTTTGCCCTTGTCAACTGGGTGAAGAAGCACAATCGCAATCATCCCAAGGATAAGATGCTGTATCTTAATTATGCGGCGATCGATCCGGGATTGAGCAACAGCGACTGCGGCCTGTATCACTTCAACTTTGACGCCAACGTCAATATGAAGATGGCCGCCCTTGTGAGTTACATCAAGACCCAGAAGAACATTCACAAGGTGTTCCTAATCAACATGGACTATTCCTTCGGTCACTCCGTCGCCGAGGCGGCTAAGGAAATGCTCAAGCGGGCGCGCCCGGACATCAAGATCGTCGGCGACGTGTTCACGCCGATCGGGCAGACCAAGGACTACACGCCCTTCATTTACAAGATCAAGCAGTCGGGCGCTCAGGCGGTGATCACCGGCAACTGGGGTGCCGACATGTCGCTGCTCGCCAAAGCGGCAGGACAGGCGAACCTGCAGGGTGTGCGCTTCTTCACGTTCTACGCCGGTATCCCGGGTACGCCGGAGGCGATTGGCGATGCCGGCGCGGGTCGCGTGATGCAGATCACCCCCTGGGCCGCGACGGTCAACAGCTCCGAGACCAAGCTGGCGGATGAGTTCGAGGCCAAGTACCACAAGGATTGGTACTACGGCAGCCAGGTTTACCTGACGGAGATGCTCGCCAAGGCCGTCAAGGAGGCCGGAACCGACGATCCCACCGAGGTTGCGCTGCACCTCGAAGGCATGCACTACGATTCGCCCGTTGGCGACGTTTATATCCGGGCGGATAACAACGCGGCCGTCATGCCGATGTATCTGTCGATCCTCGAGAAGGGCGTGAAGCCTTATCTCAGCGGCACCGACATGCAGTGGAAGGTGGTAAAGCGCATTCCGGCGATCAATCTGATGCTGCCGACTTCGTGCCAGATGGAACGTCCGAAAGGCGCCAAGCTCTACAACGCCTATTACAACAACACGGGTAAGTAACGGGCAGAAGCCTTAAGCCTGTGACGTCGTCCGGCCCCGAGATGCCGGCGTCCCGTAGATCAGGCCTCCGCCAGGAGGCAAAAGCGGCCCGACGGGCAATGTCCGCGCAAGCGACATTGCCCGTCGGAGGGGCTTGATCCGTGTTGCATTCACTCGTCTTCGTTCTGGTCAACGGGCTGGTTTACGGGTTGTTGCTCTTCCTATTGAGCAGCGGCCTCACCCTCATCTTCAGCATGATGGGGGTGCTGAATTTCGCCCAGGCCAGCTTCTATATGCTCGGCGCCTACCTCGGCTACCAGATCATGGCTTGGACCGATTATTGGGTGGCGTTGTTCGTGGCGCCCGTCGCGGTCGGGCTGCTCGGCGCCGCGGTTGAAAGATACGTGCTGAGCAAGACTCACCACAGAGGACAGGTCGCCGAGCTGCTGCTGACCTTCGGCCTCAGCTATCTCATCGTCGAAGGGGTCAAGCTGGTGTGGGGGGTGAACGCCGTGAATTACGGCATGCCGCCGAGCTTGAATTTCCCCATTTTCGCGATCAATGGCGTTTCCTACCCCGCGTACAACGTTTTTATGATGGTCGTCTCGGTCGCCATTTTCGCGCTGCTTTATGTCCTCCTCACCAAGACCCGCATCGGCATCATCATCCAGGCCGCATTGAGCGATCGGGATATGGTCGGGATGCTTGGACATAATATTCCGCGAATCTTCGCTCTCGTCTTTGGCATCGGGTGCGCCCTCGCCGGAGTGGCCGGCGTCGTCGGCGGCAACATCTTGGTGACCGAGCCGAGCATGGCGCTTTCGCTCGGGCCGATCATCTTTGTCGTCGTGGTGATCGGCGGCATGGGGTCGTTCGGCGGCGCGCTCGTCGCGTCCCTGCTGATCGGGTTGCTGCAGAATTACATGACGACGCTCAATGTCTCGCTGGCGGGACTGGTCGGCGTTTCGCTCGGCTCGCACGCGCCGTTTCGGGAACTTCTCAACCAACCGTTGTCGCAGTTGGCGGCGATCATGCCGTACTTTCTGATGATCCTGATATTAGCGTTCCGCCCGAAGGGCCTGATGGGAAAGGTAGAGAGCTGAGCACGGACAAGCCATATAGCTCCCGCGGCGGAAACGGAGCGTTGCTCGGAGGCCTCGGCCCCTGGGTTCTGTTTGGCGCCGGGCTTATCGTCGCGCCTTGGATTTTCAATTCGAGCGCGTCGCTGACGGTGCTCAGCCTGATGGCGGTCGCCATCGTGTTCGCCCTTTCCTACAACATGCTGTTTGGCCAGACGGGGCTGCTGTCTTTCGGCCATGCGGTCTATTACGGCTTGGGCGCCTACTTCACCATGCATGCGCTCAATTATTTCGCCGCGTCGCACATTCCCTATCCCGTGGAATTGACGCCGCTGCTCGGCGGCTGCGCCGGCCTGTTCTTCGGCGTCGTGCTCGGCGTCATTTCGGTGCGCCGCGCCGGCATCAGCTTCGCGATGATTTCTTTCGGAATCGGAATTCTCGTGGCGGCCTTGGCGCTCATCCTGCGCCATTGGTTCGGCGGCGACGGCGGCCTTTCGGGCGACCCCACGGCCGGCACGCATATTCTCGGGCTGACTCTTATCAGCCACATGCAGGTTTACTACCTGATGGCGGTTTGGTGCGTGATCTGCGCCGCCCTCATGTACTTCCTTTCGACCACGCCCCTCGGCCAAATGGCGAACGCGGTTCGCGACAACCCGGAACGCGTTCAGTTCATGGGATACAACGCCTATCAAATCCGCTTGCGCATGCACAGCCTGGCGGGATTTTTCGCCGGCGTCGCCGGGGGAATGGCCGCCATCGTCAACGGCATCGTCGCGCCGGATGCCCTGGGTTTCGTGAACTCCGGGGAAGTGCTTGTCATGGTCTATATCGGCGGCGCGACGATGTTCTTCGGCCCGGTCATCGGCGCGGTCATCCTGACGTTCATGCAAATTCAGCTCAGCAATTACACCAGCGCGTGGCAACTCTATCTGGGATTGCTTTTCGTGCTCGTGGTGATTTACGCGCCGGAAGGCATCGCCGGAGTTGTCAAGGCGCATCTGCCCGCCGTACGCCACCGCAAGATCCGCTACCTGCTGCCGGGCTATCTGCTTGTCGTCGTTCCCGGCGTTCTCTCGCTGCTCGCATTGGTCTTTCTCGTTCAGATGGCCTATGCGTTGCACGGGAACCAGATCTTTCTCAGCCAGTCGTTTTCCTTCGCCGGCTTTGCGTTCGACGACCACAGCATATGGACGTGGATCGTCGCGGCCGCGATCGCGATCGGCGCATTCGTGGCCTGTCGTCCGGGCGTTGTCCTCGCGAAACGCGGTTGGGACCGGCTCGCCGAGGAGATAAAGGCCGAGGAGGCCTACGGCAAGCAGCAAGGGGCGGACGCGCGATGAGCGACGCGGTCCTACAGCTCCAAGACGTCAATAAGCGGTTCGGACTGGCCCATATCATCCGCGGGGTGACCCTCGACGTCGGGCACAACGAGCGCCACGCGGTCATCGGGCCGAACGGCGCCGGAAAGTCGACGCTGTTCAATCTGATCAGCGGCCGCTTCAGCGTGTCGCAGGGCCAAATCCTGCTCGATGGCAAGGAGATCTCCAATCGGGCGCCCTATCAGGTTCGACGGGCCGGCCTCAGCCGGAGTTTTCAGGTCACCAATATCTTCCCCCGTCTCACCGTCTACGAGACCTTGCGTTGCGCCGTCCTGTGGTCGCTCGGCCACCGCTATAACTTTTGGCGACCGATCCGCCGCCTGCCCGATGTCCGCGAGAAGGCGACGGAGCTCCTGGAAATGATCGGGCTTGCCGATCATCGCGACGTCAGCGGCGCCGAGCTTTCCTATGCCGATCAGCGCGCGCTCGAAATCGGCATAACCATCGCCGGGAATCCGAACGTGGTTCTTCTTGATGAGCCGACGGCCGGCATGAGTCGCGGTGAAACCGAGCGGGCCGTCGCGCTCATCCGACGGGTGACCGTCGGCAAGACCCTCCTCATGGTCGAACACGACATGGAGGTCGTCTTCGGCTTGGCGGACCGCATCTCCGTATTGGTCTACGGGCAGATCATCGCCACCGGAACGCCGGAAGAGATCCGCAGCAACGTCGCGGTGCAAAAGGCTTACCTCGGCGCCACCCCGGAAGATGTATAGGCCGCCCCATGCTGGAAGTAACCGACCTCCATGCCTATTACGGCAAGAGCCACGTACTCCAAGGCGTGAACCTGACCGTTGGCGACAATCAGGTCGTAAGGCTTCTGGGACGGAACGGCGTCGGCCGCTCGACAACCACCAAGGCCATTATGGGGATGGTCAGGGTCGCGGGTTCCGTCCGGTTCAAGGGCCGCGAGATTTCCGGTCTTCCGCCGTACGAGATTGCCCGCTGCGGCATCGGAATCGTGCCCGAATCGCGCAACATCTTCCCGACGCTTACCGTCTATGAGAATCTTCTCATCGGCATGAAGAGCAAGAATCAGAAAGGTCGCTGGTCTGTCGACGCGACCTTCGATCTTTTCCCGAATTTAAAGGAGCGAGCCCGTACGGCGGCGGGCGTTCTGTCGGGCGGCGAGCAACAGATGCTGTCCATTTGCCGCACGCTGATGGGGGACCCCGACCTTGTCATGGTCGACGAACCGACAGAAGGGCTGGCGCCGCAACTCGTGGAGCAGGTCGGCGTGTTGCTCGAGAAGATCGCCGCCCAAGGGGTTGCTATTCTTCTGGTCGAGCAAAAGCTTCAAATTGCGCTTCGTATTTCCCATCAAGTGCTGGTTATGGGTCACGGACGAATCGTGTTCAGCGGCACGCCCAAGGACCTGCTCGCTCAGGAATCCGTTCGGCGCGAGTGGTTGGAAGTCTAAGATAATCGTCGATGGCGGCCCGCTTGTGAAGCGTCTCAATCGCGGCCGTCGTCAAAGCGGCTCGTGACGCGGTCGCCGTCGATCGGGTCGCTGCTGGCGGCCGTCTCCAGCGCCGGCCACAGAACCTCCGGATTGTTGTCATGGGTTTG
>JAJYTL010000093.1 GCA_021793055.1 Pseudomonadota bacterium | reverse complement strand
GCATTTCTGTGGCTGCACCGCCGGAACCTACAACCTGTTGCAGCCCGAGCTTTCGGCGCAGCTTCGAGAGCGCAAGCTCGCCAATATCGAAACCACCGGCGCCGATGTCGTCGCCGCGGGTAATATCGGCTGCATGGTCCAGCTCGCGGCCGGCGCCGGCCGGCCGGTTGTGCACACGGTCGAGCTTCTCGATTGGGCGAGCGGCGGCCCGCGCCCGGCCCGCCTCGCGCCCGACGCTTGCTAACCAGGACGGATCACGATGACGGCTGATAACGCGACCCTGCAGCAATTGCGCGATGCCATCGCGCGCTTCGTCGACGAACGGCTGATCCCAGCCGAGAAACAGGTCGAGGAACAGGCCGAAGTTCCCGCCGACATCCGCCAGGAGATGAAAGATCTCGGCCTCTTCGGCTTGACCATTCCGGAAACCTATGGCGGCCTCGGCCTCGACACTGAGGGCGAAGTCGAGATCATCTTCGAGATCGGACGCGCGGCGCCGGCCTTCCGCTCGGCCTTCGGCACCACCATCGGCATCGGCTCGCAGGGCATCGTTATCGACGGCACCGAGGAGCAGCGCCAACGCTATCTGCCGCGTATGGCCCGCGGCGAGCTGATCGGCTCCTTCGCCTTGACCGAGCCCGAGGCCGGCTCGGACGCGGCCTCGCTCCGGACCCGGGCCGAGCGCGACGGCGATTCCTATGTCCTGAACGGCACCAAGCGCTTCATCACCAACGCGCCGCTCGCCGGTCTGTTCACCGTCATGGCGCGCACCAACCCCGGCAATGCCGGCGCCGGCGGCATCTCCGCCTTTCTCGTCGAGCGCGACACGCCCGGCCTTTCGGTCGGCAAGGTGGATAAGAAGATGGGCCAACGCGGCTCGCTCACGGCCGACGTGGTGTTCGAGAATTGCCGCATCCCGGCGAGCGCCCTTTGCGGCACCAAAGAAGGCGTGGGCTTCAAGACCGCGATGAAGGTGCTCGACCGTGGCCGGCTGCAGGTCGCCGCCGCCTGCACCGGCCTCGCGACGCGCCTCATCGACGAGGCGGCGCGCTATGCCCGCGAGCGCACGCAGTTCGGTCGGCCGATCGCGGAGTTCCAGACCGTCCAGGCGCTGCTCGCCGACAGCTATGCCGAGACCTATGCCGCGCGCTGCATGATCCGCGATGCGGCGAAGCGCCGCGATGCCGGCGAGGACGTGCGCGTGCAGGCCGCGAGTTGCAAGTATTTCGCGAGCGAAGCGCTCGGCCGGGTCGCCGACCGGGCGGTGCAGATTCACGGCGGCTCGGGCTACATGGCGGAATATCCGGTGGAGCAGCTTTACCGCGACGCCCGCCTGTTCCGGCTTTACGAGGGCACGTCGCAGATTCAGCAGATCATCATCGGCCGCGCGGTGGCGCAGGGCAACGTCTGAAGGCCGCGATTTAACTCCCGCCCTGCGGCCGCTCCGTCGATCCTACAGTCCCTTCGGCAGAACGCCCTGAAGCAAGAGATTCAGGGCGACGACGGCGACGATGGCGAAGACGCCGAGACGGAAGATCCGGCGCGGCACGTGCGCGCGGATGCGCTTGCCGATTTCCATGCCGAGAAGAACCGGCACGATGGCGCCGATCGAGAGCAGCAGCTCCTTGCCGTCCAGGATGCGGACGGCGGCCAGCGACAGCGTGAGCGCGGCGATCGCGGCGAAGGCAATCAATCCGAAGGCGGCGACGAAATCCTCGATCGAGAGATCGAGGGCAAACAGAAACAGCGCAATCAGCGGCCCCATGAAGCTGGAAACGGCGGTGACGAATCCCGCGACGAGGCCAAAGACGAGGCCGACCCGGCGCTCGTGAGCGGCGGGCACCGGAATCCGCACGTTGAACACCTCGATCATCACCATGATCAGCAAGATGCCGCCGAGAAGCGGCCGCAGGGCGGCGAGATCGGCAGTGACCAGAACCCGCGTCCCGACCACGATGCCGAAGGCCAGACCCGCCATCATCGGCCAGAAACGCCGGATCGTCGCGCGACGGTTCACGCCCGAGAGCCCTTGCAGGAAATTGCTGGTCAGGGCCGGCATCGTCATCAGGCCGATGACTTGCGGCACCGGCATGAAATGCGACAGCACCGGCACCGGGATAAGCGGCAGGCCGAGGCCGAGCACGCCCTTGACCAACCCGCCGACCATGAAGACGGCGGCGCCCGCAAGCAGATGAAGAAGCTCCGTGGCGTGGGGCATAAAACGGGCTCGGATCGAAGGGCTGAAACGGTTGGCGGGAAGACGCCGTCACGCTACACCGCGGGCGTCGAGCGCGGCAAGCGCCTTGGCCCCACGTCTATCTCATGGCTGGCCGGCGTCGCTACCCGGTTGGCGGTTCCACGGGGAGCGCGCTTTTCGCGATCGAGCGATCGAGTTCCTCGACGGCGAAATAATCGATCGTGTCGTAGAGTTCCGCCCGGCTCTGCATGCGGTCGAGAAAAGACTGGGCGCTGCCGGCCTCGGCCAAGCCGGCGTAAAGCTCGGACATCGCCTTGGCGGCGATGCGGAGCGAGGATACCGGCCAGACCACGATCTTGAAGCCGAAGCTCTCGAATTCCGCCGCGGTGAAATAGGGCGTGCGGCCGAATTCCGTCATATTGGCGAGCAGCGGCGCCGGAACCTCGCGCGCAAAGCGGCGAAAGCCATCCGCCTCGGCCAAGGCTTCGGGAAAGACGATATCGGCGCCGGCCGCGACGTAGGCCTTGGCCCGGACGAGCGCGGCTTCGATGCCCTCGACCGCCGCGGCATCGGTGCGCGCGACTATCTTCAGGTCGCGACGGGCGTGGCGCGCGGCGCTCACCTTGGCCGTCATCTCCTCGATGGAAACCAACCGCTTGTCGCTCAGGTGGCCGCATTTCTTCGGCAAGACCTGATCCTCGATCTGGATCGCCGCCGCGCCTGCCTGCTCGAGCTCGCGCACGGCACGGACGACGTTGAGGGTGCCGCCGAAGCCGGTATCCGCATCGACGATCAGCGGCAGCGCCGTGGCACGGGCGATGCTGCGGACGAAGAAGCAAAGCTCCTCCAAGGTCATGACCCCAAGATCGGCGAGCCCGAGGCTCGCGCTCAGGCTCGCGCCCGAGAGATAGAGCGCCTCGAACCCGGCCCTCTTTGCAAGCAGACCGGCGAGCGCGTGATGGGCACCGGGAGCCTTGAGAATGCCCGGCCGATCCAGAAGTGCCGCCAAGCGCGCGCCGGGTGGCATAGTGGTCTCGGCGGCATCGCCGGCAAGCCAGGACATGAACATCTCCTTTGAGTCTTGGATCTCGGCTGCAGGCGCAGGCACGACCATCCAACGCCGTCGCGGCGCAACGGCTGAGCCCGGCGCGACCGATTGCCACGGAACTGCGATTCTATGCCATGATTTCCCGGCTGCCGAGTCCCGTGACCGCCGGCCCAGCCTGCGGGCGAGCCGGTCGCCGTATCGGTTCGGCACCTTATGGTTCCGTCGTGGAGGTGAGGATGAAACAGATAGGACTCCGCGCCGTCTTCATGCGCGGCGGCACCAGCAAGGCGATCATGTTCCGGGCCGAGGACCTACCGGCCGAGCGCGATGCCTGGGCGCCGATCTTCCTCGCCGCCATCGGCAGCCCGGATGCCAACGGCCGACAGCTCGACGGCATGGGGGGCGGCATCTCCTCGCTCTCCAAGGTCTGCGTCATCGGCCGGCCGAGCCGCCCCGACGCCGACGTCGACTATACCTTCGCGCAGGTCTCGGTGAAAGATGCGGTGGTCGATTACAGCGCCAATTGCGGCAATATGTCGTCCGCGGTCGGCCCGTTCGCACTCGACGAGGGTTTGCTCCAGGCCGGCGGCAACCAGGCCATGGTCCGCATCCACAACACCAACACCAAGAAGATCATCGTCTCGCGCTTTCCCGTCGACGATGGCCGAGCCGCCGTCGACGGCGATTTCGTGCTGCCGGGCGTTGCCGGCTCGGGCGCGCCGGTCCGCCTCGAATTCATGGCGCCGGGCGGCGCCGGCACCGGCAAGCTGTTGCCGACCGGGAATGTCCTCGACCGGCTCGACGTGCCGGGCCTCGGCACCATCGAGGCCTCGCTCGTCGACGCCGCCAACCCGTGCGTCTTCGTATCGGCGCAAGCCCTGGGCCAGAGCGGCATCGAGATGCCGGAGGCGATCGATGCCGACAGCGAGCTCTCGGGACGGCTGGAGGCGATCCGCGTCGCCGCCAGCGTCCGCATGGGCATCGCCGAAAGCGCGGACGCGGCGGCCCGCATCCCGAGCATCCCGAAGGTCGGCATGGTGACGCGGCCGGTCGCGGCCAAGACGCTCGCGGGCGAGCGCCTCGGCCCCGAGGCCATGGACGTGCTGGTGCGCATGGTTTCCGTCGGACAGGCGCATCGGGCGGTGCCGCTCACCGCCGCGCTCTGCATCGCGACCGCGGCGCGTATCGCCGGCAGCACCGTACACCGCGCGACGCGCCAGGCGGCGGCCGACGCGGATCAGATTCGCATCGCCCACCCCTCGGGGGTGACGGTGGTCGCCGCCTCGGTCCGCCACGACGGCGAGTGGATCGCGGACAGCGCCAGCGTCTTCCGCACCGCGCGCCGGCTCATGGACGGCACCGTCTACGTGCGCGCCGCCGCCCTATCCAAGGGCGCCTGACGGCAAGATCAACGATTGATGGCGACGGCGGCCACGTAGCCGAGCCAGACCGCGATCATGCACAGCGTCACCGAGAACAGGATGTTGCCGCCGGCGGCCAGCCACTCGCCGTTCCGCGCCAGGTTCAAGGTCTCCAGGCTGAACGAGGAAAAGGTGGTGAAGCCGCCGCAGATGCCGACGATGACGAAGGCGCGCGCGTCGCTCGGCACCAGCCAGCTTCCCTCCGGCCCGGTCAGGGTCGCGAACAGGCTGATGACGAACGAACCGCCAATGTTGATCAGGATGGTCGGCCAGGGAAAGGTGCGGCCGACCAGTTCCGGCAGCACGGCGGAAAGCCAAAAACGGCCAAGGCTTCCCGCGGCGCCGCCAAGCGCCACCCAAAGATACGACATGACGGTTCCCCTTCTTTCGACGCCTAACGCCCGGCACAAAAAAACCCGCTGGCTGGCGGGTTGTTCCAGGCGCGCCCCCACCGCGAGCATGTGGCGACAGGAGTCATCAGCCACGAGCGGCGGTTAAAGGGCGACCCCATGCCCATCGGCGGATAGTTATAGAGGCGAAGCTATGCCGCTGGCAAGCGGGCCGCCGCCGCCACCCGGAGCCCGCTCGCGGTCACGAGCCGGCGGCCGCGTCCTCCTCCGTCTTGGCCGCCAAGACCACCGAATCCGGCAGGCGCAAGCGGTATCCGACCGGCATCAGCCGGATGCCGAAGCGGTCCTCGATCGTGCCCCAGATGCCGCGCGGCATGAACAGCGCGAAGAAGATCGCGACGAGCCCGAGCCCAACCAGATACCAGACGCCGACCTCGCCGAAGACGTCCTGCACCAGGAAGAACAGCAGCGCGCCGAGGATCGGCCCTTCGAAGGTGCCGAGTCCGCCAACCAGGGCCATGAAGATCATATAGGCGGACCATTGCACGCCGAAGTAGGTCGCGGGCTGGAAGCTGATCGCGGTGGCGAGCCAGAGCGCGCCAGCGGCGGCGGCGCCGGTCGCGGCGAGGACGAAGATGATCACCTTGCCCCGGAGCACGCGGACGCCGACCGCGGCGGCCGCCTCCTCGTCGTCGCGGATCGCCTGCACCGAGGCGCCAAGCCGGCTCCGCAGGAGGACGAAGATCAAGGCGAGGAACAGCACCATGGCGCCGAGCGCCATCCAATAGGTATAGGCCCGCCGGTCATTGGCGGCATAGGCGGTCAGCGCGCGGAGCGAGGTTCCGGTTTCGCCGTTGATCAGCTTGTCCTGCACGACGAGCAGGTGCGCGACCACGGCGACGACCCACATGCCGATGGCGAATTCGCCATCGCGCAATCGCAGCATGAACCACGACAGCGGAATCGAAATCAGCCCGCCCGCCAGCGCGCCCAGCGCCAGCGCCGAATAGACCTCGATGCCGGCGTTCGAGAGCCGGATCGCGGCATAGGCACCGAGGCCGAAGAACGCCTGCTGCCCGACCGAGACGAGGCCCGCGTAGCCCGCGAGCGCGTTCCACATCGCGGCGATGATGACGTAGATGTAGAGCGTGATCAGCTTGTCGATCGCATTGGCGCCCAGCACGAAGGGCGCGAAAGCGAGGGCAACGACGATTGCGATCAGGACGCCGATGGCGGCGACCGAGGTCGGCGTCCAGCGCTGGACGGAAACGGGCATCTTCGGCGTCATGAGCGCTGCCCGAGAAGTGCCGGGATCATACCGTGCGCCAGCAGTTCCCTGAGGAAGATGCGGCCGATCAGCACCGCGAGAAAGGTGAGATGGCCGGCCAGGAGAAACCAGTTCGGATTGATCTGCGCGCCGATGTTCTGCGCGATGCCGAGCACGATACCGCCGACAAGCGTGCCCCAGAGCGAGCCCGAGCCGCCGATCACCACCGCCTCGAAGGCGAAGATAAGCTGCGCCGGGCCGGCATAGGGCGCGAAGCTCGCGCGCATGCCGAGAAAGAGGCCGGCGATCGCCACCGTTGAGACCGCGATCGCCGCCGACGTCGCATAGACCGCGCGCGCGTTGATGCCGACCAGCTCGGCGGTATCGGGATCTTCCGAGGTGGCGCGGATGGCGCGGCCGAGCGCCGTGCGCTTGAGGAATACATGCAATCCGAGAAGCAGCAGAACGGCCACCGCAAAAATCAGCACTGCGAGCTTGCCGATGTAGATCTGGCTGGTGAGCGCCCAGCTGTCGTAGGAGAGGCTGCCCATGACGCTCGCGAGCGAGCGCGAATCGGCGCCGAACTGCGAGAACAGCAGGTTCTCGATGACGATGGCGAGGCCGAAGGTGCTGAGGATCGGCACCAGAATGCCCGAACGCAGGCTGCGGTCGAGGATGGCGCGCTGCAGCACCCATCCCAGCGCCGCCATCGTCGGCAGCACGGCGATGAAGGCGATGAACGGGGAAATGCCGGTATGCTCGCAGATCAGCCAGACGAGAAAGGCGCCGAGCACCGCGAGATCGCCGTGCGCCAGGTTGATGATGTTCATCACCCCGAACATGAGCGAAAGCCCGCAGGCGATAAGGGCGTAATACCCGCCGAGAAGAACGCCGTTGATAATTTGGTTCAGCCAGATCATTCACGCATCCGTTTCATGCCGTCCGTTCCGCGCTGGGCTCGCGCCGCAGGCCGAAATAGGCTTCCGTGATCTGCTCGCGCGTCAGCGTGCCGGCCTTGCCCTCAAGCTGGATGCGTCCTTCCAGCATGCAGGCGATGCGGCTCGCCACGGTGATGGCGCGGTTGAGGTCCTGTTCGACCAGAAGGATGGTGGTGCCGGACTTGATCAAGGTCTGAAGCGACCGGTAAACCGCATCCACCGCGACCGGCGCGAGGCCGAGCGAGACCTCGTCGAGCAATAGAATCCGCGGATTCGTCATCAGCGCCCGGCCGATCGCCGCGGCCTGGCGCTCGCCGCCCGAGAGATTGAGCGCCGGCGCCTTGAGCCGGGGGCCGAGCAGCGGAAAGGCTTCGAGAACCGTCTTAACGTTCCACGGCCCCGGCCGGCGCACGGCGCCCGCGACGAGGAGATTCTCCTCGACCGTCATCGACGGGAAAAGCCGCCGGCCTTCGGGCACCAGCGCGACGCCCATGGCGACCCGCTTATGGGCGCTGACGGCGGTAATATCGACGCCGTCGAAAAGAACCCGTCCGCCCGCCGGCTTGTGAGCGCCAGCGATGGTTCGCAGCAAGGTGGTCTTGCCAGCGCCGTTGGCGCCGACCAAAGCAAAAATATCACCCTCCGCCACGGCGAAGCTGACATCGCGCACCGCCCGCAGCAGGCCGTGACGGGCGTCGAGATTTTCGACCGCAAGCCGACTCATGCGACGCCCTGCCCGAGATAGGCGCCGATCACCGCGGGATCGGCCATCACCGCCTCGGGCCTGCCGTCGGCGATCACGCGGCCGCCGTCCAGGCACACCAGCCGCTCGACGACCTGGAGAAGGACATGAACGATATGCTCGATCCAGACGATGGCGATGCCGCGCCGGCGCAGTTCGCGAATGGTTTCGACCAACTGGCCGGCTTCGCCGTCGGTCAGGCCGCCACCGATCTCGTCGAGCAGCAGCACCACCGGGTCGGTGGCAAGCGCCCGCGCCAGTTCCAGGCGCTTGCGGTCCAAGAGACCCAAGGTCTCAGCGCGGCGATTGGCATGGCCCAACATGGCGCAAAGCTCGAGCGCCTCGATGCAGCGCTCGTAGGCGTCGCGGCCCTTGCGGTTGCCGCCCGCGGTGGCGGCCACGAAGGTGTTCTCGAACACCGTCATGCCGCCGAAGGGGCGCGGAATCTGGTGCGACCGGGCAATGCCGAGGCGGCAGTGCTGCGCCGCCCCGGCATTGGTCACGTCGATGTTGCGAAAGCGCACGGTCCCTTGGCTCGGCTGCGACGCGCCCGAGAGCACGTTGAGCAAGGTGGTCTTGCCGGCGCCGTTCGGGCCGACAATGCCGATGGCCTCGTTGCTTGCGACCGCGAAATCCACCTTGTCGAGAACGACAAGGGCACCGAACCGCTTTACGACCCCGACGCCGGCAAGGATGGGCTCCTCCGCCGGCGCCGGGGCGAACTCGCCCCCCATCTTGAAGTTAGGCGTTATAGGGCTTCAGCTTCGCGGCAACCGGAACGTGCCGGTCGTCGGCATTGTCCGTCACCACGAGATCGAGCTTGTACTTCGACCCCGGCTTCGCCTTGACCCACTGCGAGCCGATGATCGGCGTCGGATAGCAGTTCGGCACCGGCCCCTTGGTGAAGTCGATCGGCCCGATGATCGTGGTGTCCTTGAGCGTGCTCAAGGCCTTGGCGACCGCCGCCTTGCTCTTGGGGTTGCTGCTCTGCTTCAGCGCGGCGAAGCCGCCGTCGAGCAGCGCCAAGCTCATGCCGACTTGCTGGTTCCACTGATGCCCGGTCGCCTTCTCGTAGTTGGCGGTGAGCTTGGGCGAGGTCAGGCCGGTGAGCGACGACTTGTAGGGGAAGGTCGGCGTCCAGTACGCGCCGGTCGCGAGGTTGTAGCCGAGCGAGCCCAGCACCTCGACCTGCGAGGGGAAGAGCCCGGTCTTGGCGATCTGGGCGATCTTCACCATCCGGGTATAGCCCTGCTGCGCGGCCTGGCGCCAGAACACCGCGAAATCGGGCGGGATCGGGAAGGTATTGAAGATCTCGCACTTCTCGGCCTTGAATTTCGCGATCTGCGCCGAATAGTCGGTGGTGCCGTCTTCATAGGGGCCAGCATCGATGGTGGTGAATCCCGCCTTCTCGATCAGCGGCACCATATGCTCGCGGATGGCGTTGCCGTCGGCGTCGTTAGGCAACAGGAAGCCGACTCGCTTGTTCGTCTTGACCGGCCCGTTCCACATCGAGATATAGGCCTGGGCGAACTGCTCGACGCCGAAGCTGAAGAGATAGCTCCACTTGAACGGCGACGGCTTGCCCGGCTTGGCGCCGCGGCCGAAATAAAAGGATTCCCACGGCACCGTGGTCGACAGGCTCGGCATGCCCGCCGCCTCGCAGGCATCGGCGACCGGATTGACCACCTCGGGCGTCGAGGTCGAGAGCATGAGATCGACCTTGTCGCGGTTGATCAGCTCCTTGGCGAGCTGGCTCGCGCGCGTCGGATCCGATTCGGTGTCCTTGGAAATGATCTTGACCGCGTAGCGCTTGCCATGGATCACAATGCCGTGGGCGAGCTTCTTTCGCGCGATGCTCAGGATGTAGGGATCGCCCTGGCCGAAGCCGCCCAAGGGACCGGTGAGCGGGCTGACGAAACCGACGCGAAGCGTATCGGCCGGAGCCGCCTGCGCCAAAGCCGGAAAGCTGCCGCTAAGCGCGAGGCCGCTCGCGCCAATTCCGGCCTTCTTAACGAAATCACGGCGGGAAAGGCCGCCGCGCGAACCCCGCGGCGCTTTCGTCACATCATTCTTCGGCATAGGCAAGTCCTCCCTTATTTTCCGATATCCCTCGGTTTATGCTCGCGACCCACCGGACGGACGGCAGCCGCTTATTGGCCGGCTCAACGGGTCTGCTTCACCTCGCGCGCCCGGATGCGCAGCACCCAAGTCTTAGCGCCAGCCTCATTATTTCTGGGGATCGACGTCCCCTCCCAAACGCCCTCGGCCGCGACGACCGGGGCGCGCCTAAACATTGTCGCTCTGAAAGAGATTTGTAACGAAGAGTTACTGAGAAGCCGGCGA
>JAJYTL010000092.1 GCA_021793055.1 Pseudomonadota bacterium | reverse complement strand
ATCTTATTGAACATCAGCTCGTAGAGCGATGGACAGCTCGATTGAATCGCCACCATAACTATCCCCCCAAACGCACCCGTCACTCGCCCCTATAGTTAAGAATATCAGAATAAATAGCTGGAGTCCCTAAGTATTTTGTTATGGTTCCAAGGCTGCTACTGGACGACGATCCGCGGCGACCGCGCGGCCGACCGGTCGAGCGCCGCAGCTGCCCGCGCCGCGACTTGGCTCGCGAGCTGGCGATAGATGCCGGCCTCGGCGCTTTCGGGCTTGCTCGCGACGATCGGCGCGCCGCCATCGGAACTCTCGCGAATGTCGATATGAAGCGGAATCTCGCCGAGAAAATCACAGCCGAGCTCGGTCGCGGTCGTCCGCGCGCCGCCATGGCCGAAAATATCCGAGCGCTCGCCGCAATGCGGGCAAAGGAAGTAGCTCATGTTCTCGACGATGCCGAAAACCGGAACCTCGACGCGACGAAACATGTTGAGTCCCTTACGGGCATCTATCAAGGCGATGTCCTGTGGCGTCGAGACGATGACCGCGCCGGTCAGCGGCACCCTCTGCGCCAACGTAAGTTGGGCGTCGCCGGTGCCGGGCGGCATGTCGACGACAAGAAAATCGAGATCGCCCCAAGCCACCTCGCGCAAGAGCTGTTCCAAGGCGCCCATCACCATGGGGCCGCGCCAGATCGTCGGCGTATCCTCGGGCACCATGAATCCGATCGACATCGCGACGATGCCCCACTTGGCGAGCGGCGCGATGCGCTTGCCGTCAATCAACTGCGGCTTGCTGCCGGAGAGACCGAGCAGGCGCGGCACCGAGGGGCCATAGATGTCCGCGTCCAGAAGTCCGACTTTATGTCCAAGTGCGGCGAGACCGAGCGCCAGATTAACCGCCGTGGTGGATTTCCCGACCCCGCCCTTGCCCGAGGCGACTGCGACGATCGCGCGCACGCCGGGAATTTCCGGCTTGCCCCCGAGTTGCACGCCGGCCGCCGGCGATCCGGGCGCTTTTAGCCCGTGGTCAGGCGACGCCGCCGGGGCCCGACGGGGCGCCGCGTCAGGCCCCGGGCGCGCCTCCGATGGGCTTCGTTCCGCGGTCAGCACCGCGTTGGCGGCGCGCACCCCGGGCAGCGTCTTCACCGCGGTCTCGCACGCCTGGCGCAGCGCCTCCCGGCGGCCGCCCTCGCCGGGCGCTACCTCGATCGCGAAGAAGATCCGGCCGTCGCGCACCGCAAGCCCCGAAACCATCCCGAGATCGACCACATTGCCGCCGCGCTCCGGATCGACCACGGCGCGCAAGGCTTGCCATACTTCGGCCTCGTTTATCTCCGACATATTTCAGGATCCTATGAATAGCGCCAACTATTTGCTCGGCGTGGGGGTTTGTGTGCCGCTGCCGAATGAGATATAACGCGCGGGGCAAGGCCAAGCAAATTACCGAGCGCTGACAAAATCCGAGGTACCCTCAAGCATGCCCTGGTCAAACAACAGCGGCTGGCAAGGCGGCGGTCGCGGCCCCTGGAGCCAGGGCCCGCGCGGCGGCGGCGGCCAGCCCCCGGACCTGGAAGACTTGGTTCGGCGCGGGCAGGACCGGCTCCGCCGCATCTTGCCGCCCGAATGGGGCGGCAAGCGCGGCTATGCGCTCGCCGCCATCGCCCTGATCCTGGTCTGGCTCGGCTCCGGCTTTTATCGCGTACAGCCCGACGAGCAGGGCGTAGTGTTGCGTTTCGGCGCTTGGGTGAACACCACCCGCCCCGGCCTCAACTATCACCTGCCCTACCCGATCGAGACCGTATTGACGCCCCGCGTCACCCGCGTCAACCGGACTTCCGTCGGCTTTCGGCACGGCGCGGACGGGTCGGTGCGCGACGTTCCGCGCGAGAGCCTGATGCTCACCGGCAATCAAGACATCGTCGATATCAATTTCACCGTCTTCTGGGTCATCAAGAACGCCGGCAACTACCTGTTCAACGTGCAGGACCCGAAGGCGACCGTGAAGGCGGTGGCCGAAAGCGCCATGCGGGAAACGATCGGCGAGAACCCGTTGCAGTGGATCCTCACCGAAGGACGCTCGGTCATCGAGCAACGGACCCGGCAGTCGATGCAGAAGATCCTCGACAGCTATCACGCCGGCATCGAAATTACGCAAGTGAACCTGCTCAAGGCCGATCCGCCGAACCAGGTGATCGCGGCCTTCCGCGACGTGCAGGCGGCGAAGACCGACCGCGACCGCGAGCGCAACGAGGCCGAAGCCTATCGCAACGACGTGGTGCCGCGCGCCCATGGCGACGCCGACCGCGTCCTGCAGCAGGCTGAGGCCTATAAACAGAAGGTCGTCGCCGAAGCGCAAGGCGAGGCCGCGCGCTTCCTCGCCCTCGACGCGCAGTATCGGGCGGCGAAAAGCATCACCGAGAAACGGCTCTATCTCGAAACCATGGAAAAGGTTCTCGGCAGCGTCAACAAGGTGATCATCGATCAGAAGGGCGGCCCAGGCGTCGTTCCCTATCTGCCGCTCCCGACGCTTGCCGCGCCGAGCGACAAGACGTCGCCACCCGCGGCTGGAAAGGCGGGCCGATGAAACGCTCGCCGCTCAATCTCTATGTCGCCGCCGCCTTGGTGGCGATTCTCCTGATCGTCGCCTTCAACACGGTCTACACCGTCCCCCAGACCGAGCAGGCGTTGGTGCTGCAGTTCGGCGCGCCGGTCAAGGTGGTGGAAAAGCCGGGGTTGAAGTTCAAGCTGCCCTTCATCCAGGACGTCACCTACATCGATAAGCGCGTCCTCGGCCTAGAGGGCGCGGCCGAAGAGGTTATCACCTCCGACCAGAAGCGCCTTCTCGTCGACAGCTTTGTCCGCTACCGAATCGTCCAGCCGCTCAAGTTCTATCAGAGCGTCGGCTCGGACCGGATGGCGCAGGAGCGGCTCGCCAACTCACTCAACGCCAGCGTGCGCCAGGTCATCGGCCAAGTGCCGCTGCAGGCGCTGCTGTTGCCCGAGCGCGATCAGCTGATGGCGCGCATCCAGGATATCCTCAGCCAGGACGCGAGCGGCTTCGGCATCAAGATCATCGACGTGCGCATCAAGCGCACCGACTTGCCCGAAGCCAACAGCGAGGCCATCTATCGCCGCATGCAGACCGCGCGGGAGCGCGAGGCGAAGCAATACCGGGCCGAGGGCGCCGCCATAGCGACCCAGATCCGCGCCGACGCCGACCGGCAACGCACGGTGATCCTGGCGGAGGCCGAAAAGACGGCCCAGATCCTGCGCGGCGAGGGCGACGCGGAACGGGCCAAGATTCTCGCCGCCGCTGCCGACAAGGACCCGTCGTTCTATATCTTCTATCGCTCCCTGCAGGCCTACCGCCAGGCGCTGACCGGCGACCATACGACACTGGTCCTGTCGCCCCATTCGGAGTTTTTCCGTTATCTGAACGGGATACCGGATCACGCGGGCGACGCGGCGGCGAAAGAAAAGGGCAAGGCGCGTTAAGCTGGAACCGGATAAGCTCAGCCGTAAGGTTGGGGGCCGGATGCGCCGGAGCGGCCCCGGCGAGGTACAGGGGAACACCAGGTAACGTCGGCCCCTCCGCCGCCCGAGGCTACATGCCGGCGACGGTCGGCGGCAGGCCTGTGACATCTGATCGGTTGGGAGAACTGAGATGACCGAACTACGCCACACGGCGGTCTCGCCGCCTCGACGCCTCGGCGGCCGCATGCGCGGCATATCGGCCTTTTTCGCCGTAATCGCGGTCCTCTGCCTGCCGGTCATCGGCCATGCCAAGGACGCCCCGGCGAGCTTCGCCGATCTCGTGCAAAAGGTTTCGCCCGCGGTCGTGAACGTTTCCGCGGTCGAGAAGCGGGGCGACATGTCGCAGATCGAGAACCAGCTGCCGCAGTTGCCGCCCGATTCGCCGTTCCGGGAGTTCTTCAAGGACTTTCTTAAGCGGCAACAGAATCAGCCGACGCCGCCCGTGGTTTCGCTTGGCTCGGGGTTCATCGTCGATCCCTCGGGCATCGTCGTCACCAACAACCATGTGGTGAAGGACGCCGACAAGATCCGCGTCATCCTGCACGACCACACCGTACTGCCGGCGACGATCGTCGCCGTCGACACCAAGACTGACATTGCGGTTCTTCGGGTCAAGCCGCCGCATCCGTTGCCGGCGCTCAGTTGGGGCGATTCGGAAGCTTCGCGGGTCGGCGACTGGGTGCTTGCGATCGGCAATCCCTTCGGCCTCGGCGGCACGGTCACCGCCGGCATCATCTCGGCCCGGGGACGCGATCTCCACTCCGGCCCCTACGACGACTTCATTCAGACCGACGCCCCGATCAACAAGGGCAATTCCGGCGGCCCGCTGCTCAACATGGCGGGCCAAGTGATCGGCATCAACACCGCGATCTTCTCCGAGGGCGGCGGCTCGATCGGCATCGGCTTCGCCATCCCCTCGAGCATGGCCGAGCCCGTGGTGGCACAGCTGCTCGCTCACGGTCAGGTCCAACGCGGCTGGCTCGGCGTCCGCATCCAGACCGTGACCGAGGATATCGCAGAGAGCCTGGGCCTCGGCCGGCCGAGAGGCGCCCTGGTTGCGGCGGTGATTCCCAACAGCCCGGCGTCGCATGCTCATTTCGATGCCGGCGACGTCATTCTCAAGTTTGACGGCAAGAACGTCGGCGAAATGGACGAACTGCCGCGCTTCGTCGCCGGCACGCCGGTTGGCAAGAAGGTCGCGGTCGAAGTGTGGCGCAACGGCAAGCGCAAGATGCTCGAAGTCACCATCGCCGAACTGAAAGAGCCGCCGAAGCCTTCGACCGGCACGAAGCCGAAGAAGGAACAGGAGCGCAAACCCGCGCTGCCACCGGGCTTGCAGACGCTCGGCATGACCTTGAGCACCATCACCCCGGCCTTGCGCGAGAAATATCATCTCGCCAAGGACGTCAAAGGCGTGGTGATCACCGCGGTCAAGCCCGATGGCATCGCCGCTTCGCAAAACCTCCAGCCCGGCGACGTGATCCTGCAAGTGTCCCAGACCCCTGTCGGCACCGCGGCTAAGGCGGTGGCGGAGATTGAGGCG
Organism: Pseudomonadota bacterium; assembly: GCA_021793055.1. Taxonomy (GTDB): domain Bacteria; phylum Pseudomonadota; class Alphaproteobacteria; order Ferrovibrionales; family Ferrovibrionaceae; genus JAJYTL01. The sequence continues at coordinate 5,371 of JAJYTL010000092.1, read as the reverse complement.
GCGCGGAAGGCAAAACGCGGCGCGGTCTTGTTCATGGTCGAGCGGGCCAAGGAGCGGTTGTTCGTCGCCTTGCCGCTTAAAGCCGGAAACTGAGCGTCAGGTGCCGAAGACAGGCGGATATTGAGCGGGCGGGTTGAGAATTCCTGCCTCGGCACCCGTCCCTCTTGGCGCAACGGATCGCGACGCTCAGCCCGCAAATTCGCTTTGCCGGTAGCCTTGCAGATAAAGCAGCGCCGTCAGATCGCCGTGGTCGATGCGGACCTTGGCGTTCTTGGCGACCAGCGGTTTCGCGTGGTAGGCGACGCCAAGCCCAGCGGCCTGCAGCATCGGCAGATCGTTGGCGCCATCGCCGACCGCAAGACTTTCCGAAAAGCTCAGGCCGTTGTCGCGCACCAGCTGCCGCAAGGTCGCGAGCTTAGCTTCGGCGCCGCGGATCGGTTCCAGCACCCGGCCGGTGAGAACGCCGTCGACCACCTCGAGCCGGTTGGCATGGTCGCAGTCGAAGCCGGCCGTTTCGCGCACCCGCCCGGTAAAATAGGTAAAGCCGCCGGAGACCAGCGCCGTCACGGCACCGCTGTTACGCATGGTCTGGACCAGCGTGCGCGCGCCCGGATTGAGCCGCACCCGCTCGCGGAATATCCTTTCGAAGACGCTCTCCGGCAGCCCCTTGAGCAAGGCCGCACGGGTATGAAGCGCGGTGGTGAAATCCACCTCGCCCCGCATGGTGCGCTCGGTGAGGGCCGCGACCTCGGCCTTGACGCCGGCAACCTCAGCCAACTCATCGATGCATTCCACATTGATGATGGTGGAGTCCATATCGGCGAGAAGAAGCCGCTTGCGCCGGCCGGCCGCGGCCAGCGCCGCGATATCGAAGGGCCGCCCGGCGAACGTCTGCCGCAAGGCTTCCGCCGCGTCGCCGGGCGCCACGCCGGCGAACCCGATCTCGACCGCGATAGCGGGCGCGAGCCAAAGCGGCGCGCCGCTCGCGGCATCGAGGTCATCGAGCGCCGCGAGGGCGTCCCGCACGTCGCGGTCTTTGATCGGCGGCCCGGCGGGATTGCCAATCAGGCTCAACACATATTCCATGAGGTCCGAAACCAGTGAATGCGGCAGGGCGCCCCTTTCTAATCCGAGGCGGAGGCATGAACAAGGAGGGCGAGCGGAAAAGGCGCGCCGCACTCGTCGTCGCGGGACCGACGGCGAGCGGCAAGTCCGATCTTGCGCTCCGGCTCGCCGAAACCTTCGACGGCATCGTCATCAACGCCGACAGCATGCAGCTCTATCGCGAGTTGCGAATTCTCACCGCGCGCCCAGGCGCCACCGCGGAGGCCCGCGCCCCGCACCGGCTCTATGGCGTCCTGCCGGCCGCCGAAGCCGGCTCCGCCGCCGCGTGGCGCGCCCGCGCCTTGGCCGAAATCGAGGCCGCCTGGGCTACCGGCCGGCTGCCGATTCTGGTCGGCGGCACCGGGCTTTATCTGCAAACGCTCTACCGCGGCCTTGCGCCCGTGCCGGCGATCCCGCCGTCCGTCCTCGCCGAGGCGACGGCGCTGCACGCCGAGCTTGGCCCCGAAGGCTTCCACCGCGCGCTGGCCGCCCGCGATCCCGAAATGGCGGCACGGCTCCGTCCCTCGGACCGCCAGCGCCTGGTGCGCGCCTTCAGCGTCGTCGTCGCCACCGGCCGCTCGCTTGCAGCCTGGCAGGCGATGCCGCCGCGCGAGCCCGCCTTTGACGCGCCGCTCGCGACCATCCATCTCGACCCGCCGCGGGCCGAGACCTACGCCCGCTGCGATACCCGCTTCGCCGCCATGGTGGCCGAAGGCGCGCTCGAGGAGGTGGCGGCGCTGCTCGCCCTCGGCCTCAATCCCGACCTGCCCGCCATGAAGGCGGTCGGGGTGGCGCCGCTCGGCCGCCATCTCCGCGGCGAAACGACCCTGGATGAGGCCATCGCGGTCGGCCAACAGGCGACCCGGCGTTATGCCAAGCGGCAAATGACCTGGTTCCGCCACCGCGCGGCGTTGAGCACCCCCCAAAGCGCGCAATTTTCGGAAAGTTTCAGTCCTGAAATCTTTTCGTTTATTCGCCAGTTTTTGTTGACCGCCCTTTAATGAACGTCTAGGTTGCCTTTTTTCGGCTTTTTGGCAGAAATCCAGCGGCGCTCTTTGGAAAAGGCGGGACGCTTTATCCCGAGAGCTCCGAGGATATGGTTTTTTTGGAAGGACGTGAGAGAATGGCGGAGCGTGAAGCCATGACCGGCGCGGAAATCATCCTGCAAGCCCTGGTCGATCAGGGGGTTGAGGTGATCTTCGGTTATCCGGGCGGCGCCGTGCTGCCGATCTATGATGCGATCTTTAAGCAGAACCGTCTGCGTCATATCCTGGTCCGTCACGAGCAGGGCGCGGTGCATGCCGCCGAGGGCTATGCCCGCTCCACCGGCAAGCCCGGCGTCGTCCTCGTCACGTCGGGTCCGGGCGCGACCAATGCCGTGACCGGCCTGACCGACGCGTTGATGGATTCGATCCCCGTGGTCTGCCTGACCGGCCAGGTGGCGACCCACATGATCGGCAACGACGCCTTTCAGGAGGCCGATACCGTCGGCATCACGCGCCCGTGCACCAAGCATAATTACCTGGTGAAGGACGTGAATGACTTGGCGCGGGTGATGCACGAGGCCTTTTACGTCGCGACCACCGGGCGGCCCGGTCCGGTTCTGGTCGACCTGCCGAAGGACATCACTTTGATGCCCGGCCCCTACGTGCCGCCCGAGGCGGTGCAACGGCGCAGCTACCGGCCGCAGGTCGAGGGCGACAAGGAGCGCATTCGCGCCGCCGTCGAGTTGATGCGCGGCGCCAAGAAGCCGGTGTTCTATACCGGCGGCGGCATCATCAACTCCGGCCCCAAGGCCGCCAAGCTCTTGCATCAACTCGTGCATGCCACCGACTTTCCCATCACCACGACGCTGCTCGGCCTCGGCGGCTTTCCCGGCACCGATCGCCACGCGCTCGGCATGCTCGGCATGCACGGCACCTACGAAGCCAATATGGCGATGCACGACTGCGACGTGATGATCGCGATCGGTGCGCGCTTCGACGACCGCATCACCGGCCGGCTCAACGCCTTCTCGCCGGGCTCGAAAAAGATCCACATCGACATCGACCCCTCCTCGATCAACAAGAGCGTGCCCGTCGATGTCCCGATCGTCGGCGACGCGAGCCGCGTGCTCGAGGAAATGCTGGCGCAGTGGAAGAAGGAGAAAAGCGCGAGCGACCGCGACGCCTTGGACAAATGGTGGGCGCAGATCGACCGCTGGCGAGCTCGCGACTGCCTGAAGTACCGCCAGGACGACAAGATCATCAAGCCGCAATACGCCCTCGAGCGGCTCTATGCAGCGACCCGCGCTCGCGACGACGTATACATCACCACCGAGGTCGGCCAGCATCAGATGTGGGCCGCGCAGTTCTTCAAGTTCGACAGGCCGAACCACTGGATGACCTCGGGCGGCCTCGGCACCATGGGCTATGGTCTGCCGGCGGCGCTTGGCGTCCAGGTCGCCCATCCCGACGCGCTGGTCGTCGATATCGCCGGCGAAGCGTCGATCCTGATGAACATTCAGGAGCTCTCCACAATCACCCAGTATCGTTTGCCGGTGAAGGTCTTCATCCTGAATAACCGCTACATGGGCATGGTGCGGCAGTGGCAGGAGATGCTGCACGGTGGCCGCTACGCCGAGAGCTATATGGACTCGCTGCCCGATTTCGTGAAGCTCGCGGAAGCGTTCGGCGCGATGGGCTTGCGCGCCACCAAGCCGTCGGAACTCGACAAGACGATCGAGAAGATGCTGAACCATCCCGGCGCCGTGGTTTGCGACATCGCCGTCGATCCGGCCGAGAATTGCTTCCCGATGGTGCCCTCGGGAGCGGCTCATAACGAGATGATCCTCGGCGCCGATGGCGAAACGATGCCGCTGCCCAAAGTGAGCGACGAAGGCCTGACCTTGGTATAGTCCAGCGAGGGCCGTCGCGCTCCCGGCTCGCGCCGGGAGGGGCGCGGCGCCGGTCTGGCGAAGGGGATTACCGTGAACAACGCGCGAAACGAAACGATCGAGCAACACACCATTGCGGTGCTTGTCGACAACGAGGCCGGCGTGCTCGCCCGCGTCATAGGCCTGTTTTCGAGCCGCGGCTACAATATCGAGAGCCTCACCGTGGCCTCGGTGGACCCGACGAACAACCTTTCGCGCATCACCGTCGTCACCTCGGGCACGCCGATGGTGATCGAGCAGATCAAGGCGCAGCTCTATCGGCTGGTGCCGGTGCACAAGGTTTCGGACCTCACGACGGAGGGGCCGTTCATCAGCCGCGAGCTGGCCCTGGTCAAGGTCGTCGGCGCCGGCGAAAAACGCGTCGAGGCGCTCCGCATCGCCGATATCTTCCGTGCCCGCGCGCTCGATTCGACGCGCGATTCCTTCGTCTTCGAGATTTCCGGCTCGACCGAGAAGCTCGATGCCTTCATCGGCCTGATGCGCGACCTCGGCATGGTGGACCTGTCGCGCACCGGCTCGGTCGCGATCCAGCGCGGAGCCGGCAGCATGTAACCCTCCGCCTCCCGCTCGACCTCACCGGCGCGTGGGACGAGATGGAAAGAACCATCGCAACAAGTTCCGGGACTAGCCCGGACAATCTTTATGCAGAAGGAGAGACCCATGCGTGTCTATTACGACCGCGACGCCGACGTGAACTTGATCAAGGGAAAGAAGGTAGCGATCGTCGGTTTCGGCAGCCAAGGCCATGCCCATGCGCTGAACCTCAAGGAATCCGGCGCCAAGAACGTGATCGTCGCGCTGCGCTCGGGCTCGGCGGGCGTCAAGAAGGCGGAGGCCGCAGGCTTCGAGGTGAAGAGTCCGGCCGAGGCGGCAAGCTGGGCCGACGTCGTCATGGTCCTGACCCCGGACGAGACCCAGGGCGAGCTCTATAACGCCGACCTCGGCCCCAACCTGAAGCAAGGCGCCGCGCTCGCCTTCGCGCATGGGCTCAATATCCATTTCAATCTCATCGAGCCGCGCGCCGATCTCGACGTCTTCATGATCGCGCCGAAGGGGCCGGGCCATACCGTGCGCTCGGAGTATCTCCGCGGCGCCGGCGTGCCCTGCCTCTTGGCGGTGGCACAGAACGCGACCGGCAACGCGCAGGAGATCGGTCTTTCCTATGGCGCCGCCATCGGCGGCGGCCGCGCCGGCATCATCGAGACGACCTTCCGCGAGGAATGCGAGACCGACCTGTTCGGCGAGCAGAGCGTGCTGTGCGGCGGCTTGGTCGAGCTCATCACCGCCGGCTACGAGACCCTGGTCGCCGCCGGCTACGCCCCCGAGATGGCC
>JAJYTL010000091.1 GCA_021793055.1 Pseudomonadota bacterium | reverse complement strand
CCGGCGGTCTCCAGCACCGGGCCTTGCTCAATATGGCATTCGAGTAAGGCGCGGAACGGCCGCCCGCCGGTCGGCCGGTCGCCGGCATAGCCGATGCGGGCGAGTTCCTCGCCCATGGTCTTGCCGTCGACGTCGGCGCGCGAGAGGGCGTAATCCTCATCGAAGATGCCGGCATAGACGCCGGATGCCACCATCGCCGGCGCGAAGCGTGAGCCCTCCTCGTTGGTCCACATCGCGACCTCGATCGGCGCCCGGGTGCGCAGCCCATGATCGTTCAGGGTGCGGATGACTTCGAGCCCGGCGAGCACGCCATAGGCACCGTCGAACTTGCCGCCGGTCGGCTGGGTATCGAGATGGCTGCCGGTGACGACTGGCGGCAGGCTGTCGTCGGTGCCGGCGCGGCGGGCGAAAATATTGCCCATGCGGTCGATGCTGACGGTGAGCCCGGCGGCGCGGCACCAGGAGACGAAAAGATCGCGGCCTTCGCGGTCTTCGTCGGTCAGCGCGAGCCGGCGAACGCCGCCCTTCTCGGTGCCGCCGATTTCGGCAAGCCGCATCAGGCTCTGCCAAAGCCGCTCGGTGTTGACGCGAAGGTTCGAGGCCTTCGAGCTATCGGCCGCGGCCCGCTCCGACATCGCTTACGCCCCGCTTTTCGCGGTTTTGGCCTCGCGCGGCGCCACCGGCGCCCCGGATTCCCGCCAGGCGCGGAAGCCGCCCTCAATATGGGCGACGCGCGGCAGGCCCATGTCCTTCAACGTCTTGGTGGCGAGCGCCGAGCGCTGGCCGGCAGCACAGAACAGCACGTAACGCTTGTCCTCGGTGAAGACCGGCTTGTAGTAGGGGCTCGCGGGATCGACCCAGAACTCCAGCATGCCGCGGGGCGCATGGACGGCGCCCGGAACTACGCCGTCGCGTTCGAGTTCGCGCACGTCGCGAAGATCGACGAAAACCACGTCCGCCTGGCCGTGCAGCGCGCGCGCCTTGGCGACCTCCAGGGTCTCGATTTCCTTCATCGCCTGCGCGACCAGGGCCTGCACACCCATCTTCAACGCCATCACATCCTCCTTCAGATTCGGCTCATGCTGGCCCAGGCGGCGGCCGCCGTCAAACCTTGGTTGGCATTTCCGGCGGCAGCGGCGCACCCGCCGGAACCCGGGCGGCCACCGCGATCGGGGCCTTGCCGAAAAGCCGGAACAAGACGCCGTTCACCGTCAGCACCGAGCCGTAAAAGATCAGTTCGATGCCGTTCGGCCGTGCGATGTAGCCGATCAGCGTGTGCAGCACCTGGCCGGCCAAGCTGCGCTCGGACAGGACGGCGGACATGTTCCAGATGTTGTGGCCGAACGCCGGCAGAAGGCCGGCCTGGACGAGAAAGGCGGCGCCCTGGGCGGCAAGGCCGGCGGCAAGCAGCACGATCAGCCAGCTCGTCGCGGTGAAAAGATAACGGGTCGAGATGCGGAGCAGGCCGAGATAGAGCATCGCCCCGACCGCGACGCCGAGGCCAAGCCCGAACAGGCCGCCGATCGCCATCGGCCCGGCGGTGCCGGGATCGGAAAGCGCGATGGAATAGACGAAAAGCACGACCTCCGATCCCTCGCGCATCACCGCCAGCGCGACCACGAGGCCGAGCGCGTAAAGCGGCGAGCGGCCGGCGCCGACCGCGGCGCCGACGGCGCGCATCTCGGCGGCGAGATCGCGGCCGTGACGCGCCATCCAGACATTGTGCCAGCCGAGCATGACCACGGCAGCGAAAAGCACCCCGGCGTCGAGCAATTCCTGGCCCATGCCGGACGCGAAATTCGCGATGCTGCCGGCGAAGGCGGCGACCAGGGAGGCACCGAGAAGGCCGCCGGCGATGCCGCCCGCGACCCACAACCCGCGCCGCGCGATGCCCTTGCTCGCGGCGAGCACGATGCCGACGATCAGCGCCGCCTCGAGCACCTCGCGAAACACGATGATCAATGTCGCCAGCATCGATTGCCTCTACCTGTTACCCGTGAAGAACCGACCGTCCGTGAACGTCTTTTGGATCATTTCGCGACAATCCGCCCTTGCGCCGTCGCGGCATGGAACTCGCCCATGAATTTGTAGGTGCCGGGATCGAGCGGGCCGATATAGACCACGCCCTGACCGCCGCCCATCACTACTTTCTCACGGTTGAGATCGAAGCTGTCGAACTCCTCCGGCGTCGGATCGAGGTTCCGCACCGTGAGCCGGACGCGGGTGTTGGCCGGAATCTCGATCGTCGCGGGCTGGAAGCGGTGATCCTTCAAGACCAGCGTATAGCCCGCGGTGTCGGCGCGCGCCAGAGCCGGCATCCCGGCGATCGCCAGCGCGAGGGCAAGGCGAAGCGCTGCGCGACGAAAGGCGTGCCTGCGCCGCGGCGCCGCGCGATTAGAAATAGAATTCATATTCCACCTGCCCTTTGAGAGTGCCGGATGGCGCCGCCCGCGAGGCGCCGAAAAGATAGCCGACGTCGTAGCGGAGCGCCGCGCCGAGGCCGAAAGACGGCAACGGCACGTAGCCCACGATCACCGGCCCGGCGCGATTGTCCTGATCGCCGTAGGCGCGGAAATGGCCGAGCGTTCCGGGGTCGCCGAAGAACTCGACGCCCGGTTGGAAGGCCGGCCGCCAGCGCCACTTCGCCTGCGCCGCATAAGTGACCGCGGTGCCGCCGCTGCCGTTCGGCCCGATGTCGTGCGCAAAAAACAGGTTGAGCGTGGCATCAAGCCGGCCGAAGGATTTGGCGACGATCGGACCGAAATTCACCGAATCGGGACTGCCCGCGCCAAACCCGCGCGAGATTTCGGCGAGGGCGCCGAAGTCGGCCGCGTATTCGCCTTGCGGCGTCAACTGGAACACGTTCTCGAAGGTCGACGCGACGAAAGCGGTGCCGCCGCCCGGACTGCCCGCCCACTCGCCTTCGATCTCCGGGCGCCAGTAGTCGGTCGGCGTATAGGCCAAGGCGAGATTGTAACCGCGGGCGTCGTTCTTCGCCGCCGCGCGGTCGAAACTGCGAAAGCCCTCGGTCTCGATCTCGGCCTCGCCCTTGACCACATAAGGCGAATAGACCTTGAAGTCGGCTCGGGCCGGCCGCTCGCCCGCCACGACGAGCGCGCCGGCAAGCGCCGCCAGCACGAAAAGCCGGCGCCAAAACTCTCTCTTGCCGCGATCCGACATACGTATCCTCTCCGCAGCCCGATATCCCGGCAGCGCACGGCCTGTCTCATTTCGTTTGGGATTCCGCATTTGCGGCATCGAATTGCAAATGCGATCCATTCGCATATTTTGGCAATTGATAGCGGTTCGCAGAAGGGCCGTCAATTAGCATTTTCAGAAAGGATTTGCGGCGGCGATGCGGCGCCCGCGAGCGCCCGGCACGGCGCAAACAAAGGGCGGCGCCCGGCCTGTCGCCGAGCGCCGCCCGATGAGAGCCGACCGCGCGGGCGCGATCGGCGATCTTCAAGCGCGGCGTTTTAGGCGTCGCGCCGAACGTCCTGGCACTGCTCGCCGAGGCCGCTGATGCCGAGCCGCATGACGTCGCCCGGCTTCAGGAACTTCGGCGGCTTCATGCCGAGGCCGACGCCCGGCGGCGTGCCGGTGATGATGACGTCGCCCGGATCGAGGGTCATGAACTGGCTGAGATAGCTCACTAGGTAATCGACCGCGAAGATCATGGTGCGGGTATTGCCCGACTGCATGCGCTTGCCGTTGACCTCGCACCAGAGATCGAGCCGCTGCGGGTTCTTGACCTCGTCGCGGGTGACCAGCCAAGGCCCGAGCGGGGCGAAGGTGTCGCAGGCCTTGCCCTTGGTCCACTGCCCGCCGCCGCGCTCGATCTGATAGGCGCGCTCGGAGACGTCGTTCGCGATGGCGTAGCCGGCGACATAATCGAGCCCCGCCTTGCGGCTGACGTATTTCGCCTTGCGGCCGATCACCACTGCGAGCTCGACTTCCCAATCGCCCTTCTTCGCGCCCTTCGGCAGCACCACCGTGTCGTTGGCGCCGATGATGCAGCCCGTCGGTTTCAGGAACACCACCGGCTCCTTCGGAATCGGCTGGCCCGCTTCCTTCGCGTGATCGGCGTAGTTGAGCCCAATCGCCACCAGCTTGCCGATGCCGGCAACAGGCGGCCCAAGGCGCGGCTTGCCGCGCACGATCGGCAGATTCTTCGCCGCCTTGAGCTTCCGGAGCGCGGCCGAGGAAAGCACGTCAGGCGTGATGTCGTCGATGAGCCGGGAAAGATCGCGGATGCGTCCTTCGTCATCCAACATCCCGGGCTTTTCTTTTCCCGGCCGGCCATACCGCAGAAGTTTCATCGTTTTCCCGTCCCGTTTCAGAAGAAAATCTTATGACGCCACACCTTAAGGAAGAACGCGGCGAACGCAAGCCATTAGGCGGCGACAACCTCGCGGCGCCCGCGCCGTACGCGCCGAACGCAAACCGCCCGCCGCCCGGCACGACGGCGCGGGCCGTTAAAATCGGGCCGTTAAAATATCGTGCCGCGGCGAATCTCCTTCCCGGCATGCCAGCTAGGTAGTTTCCGCTCTTTCCCTCGCGCCCGAGCTTTCGTACCATGATCTGGGAGAAACGAAGGGTGACTGGCCATGGCCGGGGATGAAACGCACACCCTGAAAACCCTCGTTGACGCGGCGCAACGGGGCGACGCGGCGGCTCAATTCGAGCTCGGCCGCCGCTACTATCGCGGCGAGGGCACGCCGTTGAACGGCATGATCGCGATGCGCTGGTTCCGCTGCGCCGCCGATCAAGGGCATGTCGTCGCCAAAATCTATCTCGCGGAACTGGCGGGCGAGGACGCCTTGCCGGACGAGCCGGCGCTGCAGCGCTGGCTGCACGACGGCAGCCGCGCCGCCCCGCTTGCGCCGCCGCCACTCCCGGGCGCGGCCGCACCGGCCCACAACGCCCTGATGCTCCGGCCGGACATCTGGCGACGCGCCGCCGTGCCGGCGTTCGTAGCCGGCCTCGGCCTTGCCGTGGCGCTTCTTCTATTGTGGTGGCAGGAAGGCCTTCCGGGCCTGTTCTAGGGTCCTCCGCCCGCCACGAGAGCCAAGGCCGAAGGCGCGGCCGGTCAGTTCAAGATGTCTTCCAGGACCTCGGCACCAAGGTCGCGCACCAGCACGATATAATCCGCCGCCGCCGCACCGAGCCGGGTCAGATCGGTGCCGCGGATGACGATCGACGTGCCGTAGCGGCCCTCGCGCTGGAACGGATAGGACCCGATCGCCACGTCCGCGTATTTCTCCTGCAACTGGCCGAGGGCTGCCGCGATCTGGCCCTCGGTGACAAAGGCGCCGATGGTCCGCGAGCGCAGCGGCAAGCCGCCCACCAGCTGATCGCGGAAGCCGTTGAACATCGCCTGCATGATCGCCGGGATGCCGGCCATGACGAAGACGTTCTCGATGCGAAAGCCGGGCGCCTGCGACACCGGGTTGTCGATCAGGCTCGCGCCCGCCGGGATGCGCGCCATCCGGAGCCGGGCCGGGGTCATCTCGCCGAAGCCAAAGCGCGCCTGCATGCGCGCGACCGCCTCGGGATGGACTTCGATCGCGACACCAAAGGCCTTGGCGATGGCGTCGGCGGTGATGTCGTCGTGGGTCGGGCCGATGCCGCCCGAAGTAAAAACATAATCGAAGCGGCCGCGCGCCTCGTTCACGGTATCGACGATGGTCGCCTCGACGTCCGGGATGACCCTCGCCTCGCGCAAGCGCACGCCGATCTCGTTCAATTGCACGGCGATCCAGGCGAGATTGGCGTCCCGCGTCCGGCCCGAGAGGATCTCGTCGCCGATCACGATCATGCAGGCGGTATAGATCTTGTCTTCTTGCGTCATTCGCTCTCCCGTCGCCGCACGGCCGATCCGGCCTTTTGGGGGTCCCGGGTCTTGACTCCGGGGCACCCTCGGCAAGGTCGTGCTGCAAAGTCATCTGAAGCCGATTCGCGCGGCCCCGCTCTTATAGCCCGGAAGACGGGACGCGGGAAGATGGGGCGCAGGAAGACTTGCCGGCCGCCGACGCCCTGGCTAGGTTGCGCCGATGCGCTTTCCAGAACCGCTGATCGAAGGCCGCCTCCGGCGCCGCTACAAGCGCTTTCTCGCCGATGTCGAACTCCCGAGCGGCGAAGTGGTGACCGCGCACTGCGCCAATCCGGGCGCCATGCTCGGCCTCGCCGAGCCGGGCGCCGAGGTTTGGCTGTCGCCGCAGAGCGGGTCCGGCCGCAAGCTCGCCTATTCCTGGGAGCTGATCCGCGTCGGCCGGCACCTGGTCGGCATCAACACCGGCCGGCCGAACGCCCTGGTCGCCGAAGCCATCGCGGCCGGCGGCATCGCCGAGCTCGCCGGCTATCCCGAGCTTCGCCGCGAGGTCAAATACGGCGAAAATTCCCGGATCGACATCCTGCTTTACGGCGGCGGCCGGCCGGATTGTTATGTCGAGGTGAAAAACGTGCATCTGATGCGCGCGGTCGGACTCGCCGAATTTCCCGATTCGGTGACCGCGCGGGGCACCAAGCACTTGGCCGAACTTGGCCGCATAGCGGCGGCGGGGCAGCGCGCCGTCATGCTCTATCTGGTGCAGCGTACCGATTGCCTGGCCTTCGCCCTGGCCGAAGACATCGATCCGGCCTATGCCGCCGCCTTCACCGAGGCATTGGCAAGCGGCGTCGAGGCCCTATGTTATAATTGTATATTAAGTCTCGATCGCATCGTGGTGAACCGGGCGCTGCCGATCCGGCTCCCGGGCGAAGGCAGGGCGGAACCGCCCGGATCAGGTAAGGTGAGAACTTCATGACTGGCGTCAGCTACATCCCCGCGGACCAGGTGACCAGCCGGCGCAGCGGCATTATCAAGATCCACGACGAAGAGGCCTTCGCCGGCATGCGGGCCGCCGGCCGGCTCGCCGCCGAGACGCTGGATTACATCGCCCCCTTCGTGGTTCCCGGAGTGACCACCGGCAAGCTCGACCAGCTGTGCCATCAATTCATTCTCGACCATCAGGCGATACCGGCGCCCTTGGGCTACCGCGGCTACCCGAAATCGATCTGCACCTCGGTCAATCACGTCGTCTGTCACGGCATCCCGGACGAGCGCAAGGTGCTGCGCGACGGCGATATCGTGAACATCGACATCACGGTGATCCTGGCCGGCTGGCACGGCGATACCAGCCGGATGTTTTTCGTCGGCAACGTCGGGGTCAAGGGGCGGCGGCTTTCGGACGTCACCTACGAGGCGATGATGCGCGGCATCGCGCAGGTCAGGCCCGGTGCCACCACCGGCGACATTGGCCATGCCATCCAAAGCTATGTCGAAAGCCAGCGCTGCTCCGTGGTGCGCGATTTCTGCGGCCATGGGCTCGGCAAGGTATTCCACGACGCACCGAACATCCTGCATTACGGCGCGCCCGGCAGCGGCGTCGAGCTTAAGCCCGGCATGTTTTTCACCATCGAGCCGATGGTCAATCTCGGCACCTGGGAGGTGAAGGTCTTAAGCGACGGCTGGACGGCGGTGACCAAGGATCGCGCGCTTTCGGCCCAGTTCGAGCATTCGGTCGGGGTCACCGCGGACGGGGTCGAGATCTTCACCCTGTCGCCGAAGGGCTGGCACAAACCGCCCTACGGCTGACCGGGCCGAGAGGCCGCAACGAACGGCCGCGATGGCACGACCGAAAGGACAGCCGGGGGGGCGAGGTCGGTTGATGGCAGAGCGGACGGACACCAGAGAGCCAGGCACCAGAGAGCCGGGCAAACCGGCTGGGCGACAAGACGGCCCGCCCGGACGAGGCCGCCCATCGCGGCCACTGCGAGCGGCTTCGCGCGCGCTTCCTCAAGAGCCCGGCGGCACTGGCCGATTACGAGCTGCTCGAAATGATCCTCTTCGGCGCCCGCACGCGCGGCGACACCAAGCCCCTGGCGAAGGCGCTGATGCGCCATTTCGGCAGCCTCGCCGCGGTGCTCGCGGGCGCGCCCGAGCGCCTCGCCGAGGTGCCGGGCGCCGCTTCGCCTGCGGTCTGGGCTGCACTCGCCCTGAGCCGCGAGGCTGCGGCCCGGCTTGCCCGCGCCGAGGTCATGGGGCGGCCGGTGATCGCCTCGCGGCAAGCGCTTCTCGACTATTGCCAGATCGCCATGGGCGAGACCCCGGTCGAGCAGTTCCGCATCCTCTTTCTCGACCGCAAGAACGCCCTCGTCGCCGACGAATTGCAGCAGCAGGGCACGGTGGACCACACCCCGGTCTATCCGCGCGAGGTGCTGAAGCGGGCGCTCGCGCTCGGTGCCAGCGCGCTCATCATGGTCCACAACCACTCCTCGGGCGACCCGACGCCGTCCCGCGTCGACATCGAGATGACCAAGCAGATCCGCGACGCCGCCAAGGCGGTCGGCATCGGCCTGCACGATCACCTCGTCATCGGCCGCGGCCGCCACGCCAGCTTCAAGAGCCTCGGCCTGATCTGACCTGATTCGAGCGGATTCCGGCTCGGCGATCGCGCCGGCACACGTGGCATTTGTTGCGATTTGCCCGCCTCCCGCGCTATGTTTCGATTTTCCTCTCGCCCTGGTCCGATATCCCGATGATTCCGCGCTATACCCGCCCCGAAATGGCGGCCATCTGGTCGCTCGAAAACCGCTATCAAATCTGGTTCGACATCGAAGCCCACGCCTGCGACGCCATGGCGGAGTTGGGCCTGATCCCGAAAAGCGCCGCCGAAACCATCCGCAAGAAGGGCGCCTTCGAGGTCGCCCGCATCGAGGAGATCGAGCGCGAGACGCGCCACGACGTGATCGCCTTTCTCACCAATGTCGCCGAGCATGTCGGACCCGACGCCCGCTTCCTGCACCAGGGCATGACCTCCTCCGACGTGCTCGACACCTGCCTCGCCGTGCAGCTGAAGCAGGCGAGCGACATCCTGCTCGCCGATCTCGACCGACTGCTCGCCGCGCTCAAGCGCCGCGCCGTCGAGCACAAGCTCACGCCCTGCGTCGGCCGCAGCCACGGCATCCACGCCGAGCCCACCACCTTCGGCCTCAAACTCGCCCAGGCCTATGCCGAATTCGCCCGCCAGCGCGAGCGGTTGCTCGCCGCCCGGGCCGAAATCGCGACCTGCGCCATCTCGGGCGCGGTCGGCACCTTCGCCCATCTCGATCCCCGCATCGAGTCCCATGTGGCGGCCAAGCTCGGCCTCGCGATCGAGCCGATCTCGAGCCAGATCATCCCGCGCGACCGCCATGCCCAGTTCTTCGCGACGCTGGGCGTGATCGCCTCCTCTATCGAACGGCTTTCGACCGAAATCCGCCATCTGCAACGCACCGAAGTGGGCGAGGCCGAGGAACGCTTCGCGGCCGGCCAGAAGGGCTCGTCGGCCATGCCGCACAAACGCAACCCGGTGCTGAGCGAGAATCTCACCGGGCTTGCCCGGCTGGTGCGCTCGGCGGCGCTGCCGGCGATGGAGGACGTCGCTCTTTGGCACGAGCGCGACATCTCCCATTCCTCGGTCGAGCGCGGCATCGGCCCCGACGCCACCACGCATCTCGATTTCGCCCTGGCGCGGCTCGCCCAGGTGATCGAGGAATTGGTGGTCTATCCGGAGGCGATGCGGCGCAACCTGGATCGGCTAGGCGGCCTGGTCAATTCCCAGCGCGTCCTGCTCGCCCTTACCGAAAAGGGCATGAGTCGCGAACAGGCCTACCGCCTAGTCCAGCGCGCGGCCATGCAGATCTGGGAAAAGGGCGGCGATTTCAAGGCCCTGCTCACGGCCGAGCCGGAGGTTTCGGCAAAGCTCGGGGCCGCGGAACTGACCGAGCTGTTTTCGCTCGAGCCGCATCTGAAGAACGTCGATTTCATCTTTGCCCGGGTGTTCGGCGGCGCCTGAGCGCCGCGTTCCCGGCTGGAACGAGACTTGCGCGGCTCAGGCCGCGCCGCCCGCGGGCTTGCCGGTGATGTCCACGATCGCCTGCTCGGTCAGGCGCTTCATCGCCTCGGCCACCTCGGCTTCATTGACCCGGACGCCCTTGGCCACCAAGTCCATATGGACCTTCTGCAAGATTGCGTCTTCGGTCGGCTTTTCCATCGCCGCCGCGAGCACGCTTTTGACGTAAGCCGCGGCGTCGCTTTCGGAGAGAACGAGCTTTTCGGCTGCCCAGCCGGCAAGCAACTTGTTTCTGTGCGCCTTGATGCGGAACTGCGTGTCCTGGTCGTGGGCGAATTTCGCCTCCTCGCCTTTTTCGCGATCTTCGAAGACGCTCATGGTCTGGCCCCTTTCGCCTGCTTCAGCCCCGCAACGCGCCCCCGAACGGTGCCTGACCGATCCGGATCGCGCCCGCCCCATTGGATTTCCGGGGCCCGGCTACCTATATATGAGACGGGTTTCGCCCCCCCGCAATCCTAGGAGAATTACGAACCCCTGCTCCGCCGTTGTCAGCGCCACCCGGATCGGCTACCGTACGCCCCCTCGGACGCGGCGGCGAGGCTCCCCCGGCAGCGTTCCGCATTAGA